>JAWWCR010000042.1:0-30102 GCA_033720355.1 Gemmatimonadota bacterium | reverse complement strand
GGTGGTGTGGAGCCACTGCTCGAAGAACCACCCGAGGTCGTCCCCCGTGACCGTCTCCGCGGCCGTCCGCAGCGACTCTTCCGTCACGTGTCGCAGTCTGTACGAATCGTAGAGCTCGCGCATCGTCGCGCGGAACGCCTCATCGCCGATGAGGCCCCAGAGCATCCGGAAGACCCACGACCCGCGGCCGTAAGCCATGTAGTTGTAGAGCCCGAAGCTCTCGAATTCGTCCGAGACCGTCGATATCGGCTGCGCGAACCCCTGCGCCTCGCGCTCCGCCATTCCGTCGCGGTTCTGCCGCCACACCGTCGGCACCTGGCGGGCGAACGCCCAGTTGACGAGGAAGGAGGCGAAGCCTTCGTCGAGCCACGCCTCCTTCCACTCGTTGTTTCCGAAGATGCCGTGCGCGTACTGGTGCGCCGTCTCGTGCATGATGAGGCCGTCCGACGCGGACCCGTCCATGATGAGCATCGGGAACTCGGTCCCGCCGCCCTCGAGCCGGTGCACGTTCGTGAGCTGCGGCCACGGATACGGACCGAAGGTGTCCTCGAGGAACTCGAGCGCGAACACGGTCCGCTGCGCCGCCTGACCGCTCCCCCACGACTCCTCGTCGCCCGGACGATAGAGGACGTGGATCTCGATCGGCGTCTCGCGACCCGCGGTCGGGGGAACGCTGCCGTGCTCGTAGATGTAGTCCGGGTTCGTGGTCCACGCGAAGTGGTGCACGTCCTCCGCGTAGAACCGGACGCGCTTGCGGCCCATCTGCGGGCTGATGTCGAGCAGGTTGAGGCGTCGCCTCTCCGAGGGGACGTCGGCGTACCAGTCACGCTGCGTCGGCTCGGGACCCCACCCGGGATCGCCCTCCACGGGAACGCCGGTCGCGCCGATCACCTGGTCGGACGCGAGGTCGAGCGTCACGTCGTACGTGCCGAACGAACCGTAGAACTCGCCCTGCGGGTAGAGGGCGTGCGCCGCCCACCCGTCCTCGTCATATGGCGCGATCCGCGGGTACCACTGCGCGAAGTCGTAGTGTCGTCCGCTCCGGCACTGGCGCCGGCATACGGTCGACGGACGCGCCTCCCAGTCGAGCTGAAGGGTCATCTGCTCGCCCGGCTCCAGCGGGTCGAGCAACGGGACCTCGACGACCGTCGAATCGGGGGCGCCGGGATACGACCAGCGGAGGGCGCGGCCGACGATCTCGGACCCGCCGGCCCCCGCCGGCACGGTCCGCACGGCGAGCAGCCGCTCGAACGCGTGATCGGGATCGGCGAGCGAGGTGAAGTCGGGCTCGGGACGCTGCCCCGACTCGGCCCAGGCGCTGTTCGGCCGAAACGCGTTGAGGTGCTGGTGGAAGTACAGGCGGTCGAGCGTGTCGGGCGAACGGTTGACGTAGGTGAACCGGGCGCGTCCGCGCAGCGTCTCGGCGTCCTCATCGAGCTCCGCCTCGATCACGTAGTGGACGCCCTGCCGCCACGACTCCTGACCCGCGACCGGCGCCGCGGCTCCTGTCGTGAACACCATCAGCGCGGGTGCCACCCACCGAATCGACTGCCCCTTCATGCTCTGGATCCTCCGTTAGCCTTCCTCGTGCGCGCCACGGTCGTCGCCTCTTCATCAAGCTAGGCGTACACCCACCCGGCTCCAACTTCCCGCTCTCGCCACGCGTCGTGCGGCTCTCTTGATACGAGATGGGACCTTCGGCAGGTTGCCGAGCACTCTCCGAAGAACCGGCGTTCCGCCGAGCCGCGGCGACCGGGACCGGGTTGAAGACGAGGCAAGAGGTCTGCGGTCACCCCCCACCGGGTCGGCGCGGCCTCCCAGGGAGGAGACGTTTCGTGTCGCAGTCCACCGTCCAGCGTGAGCGGATCCAGGTCCGCTTCATCGAACAGGAGATGCGGGACTCGTTCATCGACTACTCGATGAGCGTGATCGTCCAGCGCGCGTTGCCCGACGCGCGCGACGGGCTCAAGCCCGTTCACCGGCGCATCCTCTACGCCATGCGCGAGGAGGGCCTCGAGCCCGGTCGTCCGCACAAGAAGAGCGCGACGGTCGTCGGCGATGTGCTCGGGCGCTACCACCCGCACGGCGACAGCGCCGTGTACGACTCGATCGTCCGCATGGTACAGGACTTCTCCCTCAGGTATCCGCTCGTCGACGGCCAGGGGAACTTCGGTTCGATCGACGGCGACCCCGCCGCGGCGTACCGATACACCGAGGTCCGGCTCACGCCGGTCGCGGAGGAGCTGCTCGAGGACATCGATCGCGAGACGGTCGACGAGCGCCCGAACTTCGACGGGCGGTTGACCGAGCCGGAGGTCCTCCCCTCGAAGCTGCCCCACCTCCTGCTGAACGGCTCCGACGGGATCGCCGTCGGGATGGCCACCAAGATCCCGCCGCACAACGCGGGCGAGCTGCTCGACGCGGTGGACCACCTCGTCCTCAACCCCGACTGTGACGTGGACGCCCTGATGGCCTTCGTCCCCGGACCCGACTTCCCGACGGGCGGGTTCATCTGGGGACGCGACGGGATCGAGAGCGCCTACCGGACTGGTCGCGGCCGGCTTGAGATGCGAGGCCGCGTCCACGTCGAGGAGGGGCGGTTCGGAAAGTCGTCGCTCGTCGTCACCGAGCTGCCCTACCAGGTGAACAAGACGCGCGTCATCGAACAGATCGCGAAGATGGTCAAGGCCGGACGCGGCGATGAGATCACCGAGCTGCGCGACGAGTCGGACCGCGACGGGATCCGGCTGGTGATCGAGCTCAAGCGCGACGCGAAACCCGACCGGGTCGTGCAGAAGCTGTTCAAGAAGACCCAGCTCAAGTACACGTTCGGCGTCATCATGCTCGCCCTCGTGGACGGCCGCCCCGTCGAGCTCGACCTGAAGCAGGCCCTCGAGTGCTGGGTCGAGCACCGGCTCGAGGTGATCCGGCGCCGCGCGGCCTTCGACCTGGCGCGGGCCGAAGAGCGCGCGCACATCGTCGAGGGGCTGCTGACGGCGCTCGACGACATCGACCGCGTGATCGAGATCATCCGTGGCTCGCGGAACCCCGATGCGGCGCGCAACAAGCTGATGAAGGAGCTGCGGCTCTCCGAGCTTCAGGCACGCGCGATCCTCGCCATGCGGCTCGCTCAGCTCACCGGGCTCGAGCGCCGCAAGCTCGAAGACGAGCTCGCCGGGCTGCGGAAGGACATCGCGACGTTTCGCCTGCTCGTCGACGACGAGGGCGCGCGGCGGAAGTTCCTGAGCGATGAGGTGCGCGAGCTTCGGGCCATCTACGGCGACCCGCGACGCACCGAGATCGTCGAGGACACGGAGTCCTTCAAGGTGGCGAGAGGCGGCGATCACGAGACCCGCCTCGTCCTGGTGAGTCGGCAGGGCTACGTGAAGGCACAACCCGCCGGAGCCGGGGGCGGGCTCGCCGGCGCCGAGGCGCTCGAGTCGCGGGAAGGCGATTTCGCCCGCGAAGCCTGTCTGTGCCGTGCATCCGACTCGTTGCTGGTGGTCAGCGCCCGCGGAAACGCCTACGTCCTGCCCATCGCGGATCTCCCCCACGAGACGAGGAGCTCGCGCGGGAAGCGGCTCGACGATTTCATAGACCTTGAGCTGGGTGACGAGATCGCGAGCGTGATCCCCGTCACGGCGTTCACCGGGGACCGCTACCTCGTGATCGCGACACGGCAGGGGCAGGTCAAGCGTACCGAGTTGTCGGAGTACTCGAACGCCCGCGTCGGCGGGATCAAGGGTGCCGGACTGTCGAAGGGGGACGAGATCCTGGGGGCGTTCGTGACGGACGGCGCGGGGGACGTTCTGCTCGCCACACGTCTCGGCCAGGCGATCCGCTTCCGCGAGTCGGAGCTCCGTCCCATGGGCCGCACCGCACGAGGGGTGAAGGGGATCGATGTGATGAAGGGCGATCTCGTCGTGGCGGCGCTCGCGCCCCGCGCCGACTCGGATCTGCTGGTGGCGTCGGAGCGCGGGTTCGGCAAGCGGGTGCCTTTCACCGAGATCAAGGCGCAGGGGCGAGCCGGGAAGGGTCTCCAGATCCTCCCCGAGCGCGACCGTGTGGGGAACCTCGTGAGTCTGCTCGAGGTGAACCCTGCCGACGACGTGGCGTGGGAGCGGTCGGACGGATCGCTCGCCACCACCGCGGCCGCCGACGTGCTCACCAGGGCGCGCCGAGAGGCCAGCCGCCCCGTCGTCGAGCTGTCGGCGGGCACCTCGGTCGAGGCGGTCCACCCGATCCGCACGGCGCCGCGAGCGTCGACGGCCCGGCCGGGGGCCGTGGTCTCCGACGGAGCGTCATCAGGCGCCGCCGGTTCCGACGCGAACGGCATTGACGCGGACCGTCCCGATGCCCGCGCGGATGGCGCGGACGGGGGAGCTCAGACCGAGCTCGGGTTCGAAGGCTGAGCCGCGTGTCGCCGCCTGACGTGGCATCGGCCGTTCAGGCGAGCGACGAGGAAGGACGACGCTACCGGCACGGCGTCTTCGAGCCGATCGTCGAGGCCGGGCTCGCGGACGCGCCCGACGACGCGCGGTTTCCCGCGCGCGGCACGGGACCGGCGTTCAAGGTGCTCGACCGCGTGCCGCGCGTCCCGCGGGTCCGTCACCTGGTCGGCCCGTCGGTCATCGCGGCCGGTATGGGGCTCGGCGCGGGCGAGTTCCTCCTGTGGCCGAACCTCATCACTGTGAACGGCTACGGCATCTGGTGGCTCTTCTGGATCGGCGTCATCACGCAGTTCCTGGTGATCGGCGAGATCGAGCGCTGGACGATCGCGACCGGAGAGTCCGTCTTCGGCGGGATGGCGCGGCTCGACCGCCTCTCGTTCTGGCCCTGGTTCTTTCTGGTCGCGACGTTGCTCAGCTTCTTCTGGCCGGGCTGGGCGTCCCTGTCGGGCGAGTTCGTCGGCGAGATCGTCTTCCTGCTGACCGGACGGCAGCTCGCGTGGCAACCCATCGCGATCGTGATGCTCGCGGTCATCTGGTTCGGGCTCGCCCTGTCGAAAGTCGTCTACAACGCGCTCGAGCGGTTCGAGATCGCGCTCGTCGCCGGGTTCTTCCCTCTCCTGCTCGCCACGCTCCTGATCGTGGGACTGATCCCGGCGGACTTCCTCGATCTCGCGAAGGGCGCGGTGTCGTTCGGGACGGCTCCGCCCGAGCTCCTCATGGGAGACCAGTTCCCTACCCTGCTGCTCGCCGTCGCATACGCCGGCACGGGCGGCACGCTCCTCCTCGCCCAGTCGTTGTGGATACGCGACAAGGGTTTCGGGATGGCGGCGCACCAGGGGCGGATCGCGGGGATCCGCGGGGAGAACGAGGACATCTCCGACACGGGGTTCGTCTTCGACATCGCCGACTCCACGTCGCTCGCGCGGTTACGCGCGTGGATCGACGCGTCGCACCGCGAGCTGCTCGTCACCTTCGTCCTCCTCACGCTCGTGAGCGTCGTCATCACCTGCATGCTCGTGACCTCGACGCTCGGCACGGGGAACCTCGATCTCGCGGGCGATCAGGCCGGGATGGTGTCGCGCCAGGGCGAGGCGATCCAGGCCATCGGCGGGGTGTGGCTCCGGGTCGCCTTTCTGCTCGGCGGCTCGTTCATCCTGTTCTCCACCCAGATCGGGATCGTCGACACCGTCACGCGGATCAGCGGCAGCATCTTCTACGAGCGCTACGGCCGCCGGACGACGTTCTGGACGCTCAAGCGGACGTTTCTGCTCTTTCTCACGCTGCTGACGCTCGCCGCGATGGCGATCATCGCCGCCTCGTGGCTCGGCGGACAGGCGCTCGCCGCCCTCCAGCCCACCTTCCTGCTGCTCGTCGCGGGGCCGTTCACGATCTCGAGCATGTACGCCTACACGCTCGTCGTCGGGTACATGAACTCGGCCCGGCTGCCCGAGCCGCTCGCGGCCCCGCTGTGGAAGCGCGTCGGGATGCTGTGGGCGGCGATCCTGTGGGGGTGGTTCACCACCGAGGTCGTGGCACGTGCGCTAATGGGCGGGATCGGCGTCGACGCCGCGGCGGTCGAGTCGATCACCTGGCACCCGGTCCGGGTGGTCTGCTATCTGCTCTGGGTCGGTTCGATCGTCTGGTTCGCCGCGCGGGTCGTGCCACGACGGGGACGCTGACGCGGGTGGCGTCGACGTAGCGGGTCACTCCACACGCCGTCGGGCGGCCTATGGACCTCGAGCTCCTAGCTCGACGTCACCGGAACGGCCGCCGTCGCCTCCGCCGCCATCTCCTCGGCGCCTCGCATCCGCGACAGGTCGAGGCTGAAGTCGGGCCGCTCGGGCGCACGCAGCTTCTCGAGAAACTCCCTCACCTCGCGGGCCGACATGCCAACGCCCTTGAGCGCGTCGGTGTCGAGCGACACGCCGTCGCGTGCGGTGACACCGTCTTCGGTCGCCTCGAGCAGACGCGCCAGCGCCGCGCGATCGGCCGCGGTCAGCCGCTCGCCCATCACCTCGTAGTCGACCCACGCCTCGTAGCTGAGCGGCGCGACGCGCTCGAGCATCCCCGCCATCACCCGACCGTACTCCTGGATCTCCCACTGCGCGTGCGGGTCGACGCGGAGCCTGAGGAAATGGAGGAGGTTGTGGAGATCGATCTTCCAGTACCACTGCGTGTAGGTCGACAGCGGCAGGTCGATCCGGGCCAGCTCGCGGGCGACGTCCTCCTCGATGAGCCACCCGTACGTGTCCGCCGCCGAGGTGCGCAGATGCTCCCACCGCGCGACCGCATCCGCGTACAGCGCCTCCGGCGCGGGCTCGGATTGGCGACCCTGATTATTGATGCGGCTCTGAAGCGCGAAGTTCGACGGGGCGGGCTCGTAGAACAGGAGCGGCATCAACGAATATCGTGCCGAATACTCGTTGATCGAGGCCGTTCGATGCCGGACAAACTGCCTCGCGACGAAGATCGGCATCGAGCAGTGGAACTTGAGCTCGACCATCTCGCTCGGCGTGGTGTGGGCGTGACGGCGGAGATAGCGGATCAGCCCGCGCGTGGCGCTCACCTTCCGGGTTCCGTAGCCGTAGCTCACGCGGGCCGCGCGCTCGACGTCCTCGTCGGTCCCCATGTAGTCGACGAGCGAGACGAAGCCGTGGTCGAGGACGGGAAAATACCCGCCGAGAATCTCCTCGGCGGCGGGGCTGGTGGGTCGTTTCGTATCCGGCATGAGCGAGAATAGGGGAGGGCCGCGGGGGGTGCCAGTCCGTCGTTTTCACGCACCGAGCACGGAGCGGACGCCCGCTACCCCGAGGCCCCGCGATCGGGCGTGAGCACGCGTCCGACGGCTTCGAGCCACCCCTCGTAGAGTGCCGCACGCCGCGTCTCCTCCATCGCCGGGCGCCACGACCCGGCCGGGCGTCGCAGCGCGGCGATCTCGTCGAGCGAGCCGTAGACTCCGCTCGCGAGACCGGCGAGCGCGGCCGCGCCGACCGCGGTCGTCTCGGAGACCGCGGGCCGGTCGACCTCGATACCCAGCTGATCGGCCAGGAACTGCATGGCCCAGCCGTTTGCGGTCAACCCCCCGTCGACGCGAAGGGCCGTTGGCCGAACCGCGCCGTCCGCCTCCATCGCCTCGAGCAGCTGGCGCGTCTGATATGCGACTGACTCGAGCGCCGCGCGCGTCAGCTCGGCGCGACCCGAGTCGCGTGTGAGCCCGAGCAACGCGCCGCGCGCCGCCGCGTCCCAGTACGGAGCGCCGAGCCCCACGAAGGCGGGCACGAGGTAGACGCCGCCGGTGTCCTCGATCGAGCGCGCGAGCTCCTCCGTTTCGCGCGCATCCTCGATGATCGCGAGGCCATCGCGCAGCCACTGGATCGCGGCGCCCGCGACGAAGATGCTCCCCTCGAGCGCATACGTGGTCTCGCCATCCAGACGCCACGCGATCGTCGTGAGGAGACGGTTCTCCGACTCGACGCGTCGGCTGCCCGTGTTCAGCAGGGCGAACGCTCCCGTCCCGTAGGTACACTTCATCATCCCGGGCTCGAAGACCGCCTGTCCGAACGTCGCCGCCTGCTGATCGCCGGCGATCCCACGGACCGGGATCGGTGCGCCGAACAGACCGGGCGCCGTCTCGCCGAAGTCCGACGCGCAGTCGCGTACCTCGGGCAGCAGGGCGCGCGGCACGTCGAACAGCCCTAGCAGCTCGTCATCCCAGCCGCCCGACTCGATGTCGAACAGCATGGTGCGCGATGCGTTCGTGACGTCGGTGGCGTGCTCGCCGGTCAGACACCACAGGACCCAGCTGTCGATCGTCCCGAACGCGAGCTCGCCCGCCTCGGCCCGGGCGCGCGCACCACCCACCTCGTCGAGGATCCACGCCAGCTTCGTCGCCGAGAAGTAGGGGTCGAGCAGCAGCCCGGTCCGCCGGCGCACCAGATCCTCGTGGCCCGCTTCCCGCAGATCGCGGCACCGGTCCGCCGTGCGCCGGTCCTGCCAGACGATGGCCGGGTGGATCGGCGCCCCCGTGGATCGATCCCACACCACGGTGGTCTCGCGCTGGTTCGTGATCCCGATCGCGACCACCGAGCCGGCGCCACCGATCTGCCCGACGACCTCGCGAGCGCACGCGATCACGTCGTCACGGATCGTCTCCGGGTCATGCTCCACCCACCCCGGACGCGGGAACCCCTGCGGCAGCTCGCGCTGCACCGCGGCCCGCACACGGCCGTCGAGCCCGAACGCGATCGCCCGGCTCGACGTCGTCCCCTGATCGATCGCGACCAGGACATCGCTCACGGACGCGGGCCTCCGAAGACGACACCGAAGTCCTCACGCCGGCGCCAGACGTAGATGAGGAGGCCCACCGCCATCACCTGCGGCGCCAGGATCGAGACGAACGCCGGGCTCTCGACCATGTAGCGCAGGGCCTCGACGAGGGACACTCCACCCCAGACGGCCGTAATCCACCACGACCAGCTCCGGTAGAGGAGGAAGCCGAACGCGTTGGCGCACAGCAGGCCGCCCACGACGCCCGTCACGAGACGGGGGAGCGCGTCGATCCCGTTTGGCGAGACCCACCCGAAGTACGGGTTGATCGCCGCGACGACCGCCAGAACGCCCGGAACCGCGACGGCCGTCACCATGAGAAACCACCCGAGCACGCTGTGCCGCGCCGGGGCTCGTCGTTCCATTGTGTCCTCCTTCATGCGACCGGCCTCGTGCCGGTCCTCTCCGTCGCGGCCGCTGGCAGGCCCAGGCTTTACGGCTCGAACGCTCCCCGGCGCTCATCGAGCCGGTACACCCGCAGCTCGGTCTCGTACAGTGCGATCAGCCGCTCCTCCACGACCGCGGCGTCGAGCAGACCGCCGGTGATCCCGGGGCCCCCGACGACGGCGGTCATGGGACCCGACCCATCGACCGCCAGCGCGATGATACGGGAGCTCGGCGTCGGCACGAGCCATAGCCGTCCTCGGTTCGCGTGCATCCCCTTGAACGGTATGAGGAAATCCCCCTCCGCGAACTCGGCCGGTACCGTGCGTCGGACCGCCTCCGTCTCCTCTTCGAGGATCGTGTAGAGCCAGCGCGGCAATGGCAACGGCTCGATCCCGCTGATCGAGTCCTCCGCGGCCGAGAGCCGGACGCGCCACAGCCGAAACTCCGTCCCGTGCCGGTTCTGCAACATGGCCATGGAAGTGTCGTCGAGACGCGCCAGCATGAGCCCTCGCATCGACATGCGGTCGAGAGGCCCGCTGCTCACCTCCGTCGGCACCGCGGCGGGGTCCACGGCCAGGTCGCGCACCCCGTCCGACGTCACCCGCGCGAGAAGCGTCATGGCCGACATCGTCGGCACGACGGGCACACCTCCGGGCGAGAGACCCACGTTCACCGGAGGGTACGCCGGCGACAGGGTCTCGAATGCTCCGGGCGAGGCCCGGACGAAGCGCGTCAACCTGTTCGCGGCGGGGTCGCCGACCCACAACTCCCCACGCGGTCCGGCCGCGATGGACGTCGGCGCCGAGAGCTCGCCGGGGCCCTGGCCACGACGGCCGACCCGCTCGACCAGCCTGGCCTCCAGGTCGAACCGGAGAATCGAGCCGGCCACGGCGTCGAGGACGTACACATCCTCGCCCCGCACGGCGAGCCCGAAGGTGCCTTCGATGAGGCCGTCCGTCGTCTGGTCCGTCGGGTCGCGCGGGTACCGGCCGATGAGATCGCCCGCCTCGAGCACCCGCGTGACGTCGTCGTCGGACACCGGGGTTCGCGATCTCTCCTCTCGCCGACACCCCGACAGGACGACAGCCGCGATGCACACCATTGCCGAGAGCCACCGCAAGGCCGGGCCGCGCACCCGCCGGCGCGCGACCCGTGGGCCGTCCCTACTCGACATGGATGTCGGGCGATCCCGCGCTGCACCCGAGCTTCGTGGTTCGCTTGAATGTCTTGAAGCCGGTCGAGCTCGTGTACGTGTACCAGCACTCGCAGACGTCGCAGGTGACCCTCAGACGCGGCCCGATCTGTATCCCGCCGACGCTGGCGCCGCCGGTCCAGCTCACGACGACTGCGCAGAATCCGGTCACCAGCTCGGCCGTGCAATCGCTCCCGCAGCTCTGCGTCGAGGGACACCCGTCGGCAGCGGCAGCGGCCGACGTCTCCGATTCGGCCGCCGTGGCCGGCTCCGCGGATGGCGTCATCCCGGACGCCTCCGGCCGCCCTGCCGCTGCGGCGGCGCCGACCATCGGACTGCCGAGCAGCCAGACCGCGAGCAGGGCCGACACGACCCGCTTCCATCTTCCGATTCTCATCCCGTCCTCCTCCCGTTCGTGTGCAGGGAGGACCCCGTGTCCTCCCGCCCGGAAAGAGTGGTCGGGCGCGTCAACGGCCCTTCAAGAGACACGAAGGCCCCGGAGGGTGGGGTCCCCCCCGGGGCTTCGGTCATCGGCCGACCGGGCCCGTATCCGGGCGCTCGCGGCCGCGGGCGAGACGCCCGGTCTACACGTCCAGATTCCGCACGTAGCGGGCGTTCCGCTCGATGAACTCGCGTCGGGGCTCGACCTCCTCGCCCATCAGTGTGGTGAAGAGCCTCGCGGCCTCGGTCGCCTCGTCGATCGTCACGCGGAGGAGGGTGCGGCGCTCGGGGTTCATCGTCGTCTCCCAGAGCTGATCGGCGTTCATCTCGCCGAGACCCTTGTACCGCTGGATCGAGACGTTGCCGCCCGCGCCGTTCAGACGCTCGATCGCGCCTTCGCGCTCGGCCTCCGTATAGCAGTACACCTCCTGCTTGCCCTTCTTGATCTTGTAGAGCGGCGGCTGGGCGATGTAGATGTAGCCAGCCTCGATCAGCTCCATCATCTGGCGGAAGAAGAAGGTGAGCAGCAGCGTCCTGATGTGGGCTCCGTCCACATCGGCATCTGTCATGAGAACGATCTTGTTGTACCGCGCCTGCGAGAGGTCGAACTCCTCGCCGATCCCCGCGCCGATCGCCGTGATGATCGCCCGGATCTCCTCGTTCGACAGGATCTTGTCGATACGGGCCTTCTCGACGTTGAGAATCTTCCCGCGCAGGGGCAGGATCGCCTGATAGCCACGATCGCGTCCCATCTTCGCGGTGCCGCCGGCGCTGTCGCCCTCGACGAGATACAGCTCGGAGATCTCGGGGTCCTTTATGGAGCAGTCGGCGAGCTTGCCGGGCAGGATCCCCGTCTCGAGCGCCGAGCGCTTACGGGTCAGGTCGCGCGCCTTGCGCGCCGCCTCGCGCGCGCGAGCCGCCTGTGTGGCTTTCTCGATGATGCGCTTCGAGCTCGACGGGTTCTCCTCCATCCAGGTGCCGAGCTTCTCGTTCACGAGACTCTCGACGATCCCGCGGACCTCGCTGTTGCCGAGCTTCGTCTTCGTCTGCCCCTCGAACTGCGGCTCCATCACCTTGACCGAGAGGACCGCGACCAGCCCCTCGCGCACGTCGTCGCCGCTCAGGCTGGGGTCGGACTTCTTGAGGACGTTGTTGCGGGTCGCGTAGCTGTTGATGGTCCGCGTGAGCGCGCCCTTGAACCCGGACAGGTGCGTGCCGCCCTCGTGGGTGTTGATGTTGTTGACGAACGTGAACGTGTTCTCCTTGTACGCGTCCGTGTACTGCATGGCGAGCTCGATCTCGGTGTCGTCCTGCGAGCCCGAGACGTAGATGACGTCGGGGTGAAGGGCGGTCTTGCCGCCTCGCAGGTACTCCACGAACTCGGAGATCCCGCCCTCGAAGTGGAACTCGTCGGATTCCCCCTCCTCGCGCTCGTCCGTGATCGAGATCCGGACGCCGCGATTGAGATACGCCATCTCGCGGAGCCGGTTGGCCAGGGTGTCGTAGTTGTACTCGAGCTCGGTGAAGATCTCGTGGTCGGGCTTGAACTCGACCGTCGTTCCGGTCTCCTTCGTCTTGCCGCCCTTCTCGAGATCCGCGTCCTTGATGCCCCGCTGGTAGCGCTGTGTCCAGACGAAGCCGTCGCGCTTGATCTCGACGGTGAGCCACTCGGAGAGGGCGTTCACGACCGAGACGCCGACGCCGTGCAGACCCCCGCTCACTTTGTAGCTCGACTTGTCGAACTTCCCGCCCGCGTGGAGGGTCGTCAGGGCGAGCTCCACGCCCGGGACCCTCTCGGTCGGGTGGATGTCGACGGGGATCCCGCGTCCGTCGTCCACCACGCGGATCGTGCCCTCCGGGCCGATGGTGACGTCGATGCGAGAGCAATGGCCGGCCATCGCCTCGTCGATCGAGTTGTCGACCACCTCGTACACCAGGTGGTGCAGCCCCCGGCCCGACGTCGAGCCGATATACATTCCCGGTCGCTTGCGGACCGCCTCGAGCCCCTTGAGGACCTGGATCTGTCGGGACGTGTAGTCGCCGTCCTTCCGGGACGGCTTCTTCGTGGTCGAGCTTGCCATCAACCCCTCCCCCTCGAACGCCGCTCGCGGCCTTCCGACCCGGCGGCTCCGGTCTCTTCTGCCTGCACGAACACGATCCGCTCGATACGGCCGCGCTCGCGATCTTCGTTCAGACGGCGGAGCAACGTCCGCCGCATCATGTTCAGCTCGGTCATCCAGGCCGCTCCCGCGACTTCAACGAAGAGCGTCCCGCCCCGCACGCCGCCCACCCGCGTGACCCGCGCGATGTGCGGCCCCGCGACCTCGGCCCAGCGACCCGCGGTGCGGGCCTTCTCGACGCGTTCGCCGATCCCGAGACGCTCGAACAGGTCGTCGAGCATGCTTCCGACGGCGCGCGGCCTCGTCTTCCGGCGCTCCCACGTGTCCATCACGAGAGGAACCGCCCGTTCTGGATGCGCCGCCGCTCGAGGTTTCCCCCGCGCAGCTCGATATCGCCCGCCTTGGGCGCCGTCAGGATCACCTGCCCGCTCCGATCGGCCTCGAGCAACTCGAGCAGCCGGCGCGAGCGCTGCTCGTCGAGCTCGGCGAACACGTCGTCGAGCAGGTAGATCGGCTGGCGCTCGAGCCCCTCGCGCAGCCGGTCGGCCTCGAGCAGCCGCAACGCGAGCGCGGCCGTTCGTTGCTGACCGCTCGACCCGAACCTGCGCAGATCGCGGTCGCCTTCCGGGGCGGCGATCGGGAAGCTGACGTCGTCGCGGTGCGGTCCGACGACCGTCATCCCGCGTCGTCTCTCCCGCTCCGCCGACGCCTCGAGCGCCTTCGCGAACCGCTCTTCCCACACATCCACCCCCTCGGGCTCGGCCGCCGGCCCGGTCTTCGCCCCCCGCGCGATCGACGCCGCGTAGACGAGGTCGGCGCGGTCGCCCCCCGAGATGGTGTCGTAGTGCGCCGCGTACCCCGACGCGCCCTCCAGCACCCAACGCTGCCGCGACGCGGTCACGCGCGCCCCGGTCTCGACGAGCCCCGTCGACCACGCGGCGATCTCCGCCGCCGCCACACCTCTCCTCAGCGCCTCGTTCCGCTGCGCGAGCAGCGACCGGTATCGCTGGAGCGACGCCAGGTACCCCGGCCGCGTCAGCGAGAGCGCGACATCGAGGAACCGTCTTCGCTCACCGGGCGCTCCGCGGACGATCTCGATGTCCTCGAGCCTGAACACCGCGACGCCGAGCTTGCCGATCCCGTCGGAGACGCGCTCGGCCTCCCGCCGCCCGATCTCCACCTTCTTGATCCGCCGGCTCCGGTCGTACGCGGCCGCGACATCGAGCTCCTCGCCCGCCAGCCGCCCCTCGATCCGGAACACGTCGTCTCCGAAGCGTACCAGCTGACCGTCCGGCGCTCCCCTGAACGACCGGAAGACCTCGAGGTAGTAGATCGCCTCGAGCAGATTCGTCTTGCCCGACCCGTTCGGTCCGATGATCGCGACACCGCCCTCGGGGAAGTCGCAATCGAGCTCATCGAAGTTCCTGAAACTCCGCAGCGACAGGTGTCCGAGATGTGGTGTCGTGTGCGCCGATTCGGCGCGGATCGATCGCGCTTCGGAGGCCGTCATTATAGGGATTGAAAATAGGCCGAAAACCCTTGTAATGCAAGGAAATTTCGCCCATCCACACCCCCCCGACGACCCCCCAGGAAACGGGCGTGGCCGACCACATCAACTTCCGGTCTCGACGATCAGGTAGCTGACCACGGACGGGCGTCGAAGTCGCCCACCCCGCGGAGTCCGGGGCGCGGGTCTCCGGGGCCGCCCGACCCGCACGCCCTACTTCACGAAGTCGGAGACCACGGGCTCGTCGTCGCTGTAGTCGTAGAAGCCCTTCCCCGTCTTCCGGCCGTGATATCCCGCGAGGAACATCCGTCTGAGCAGGGGCGGCGCGGCGAAGCGGGCCTCCTTGTACTCGTCGAACATGATGTTCGTGATGTGGTAGAGGGTGTCGAGCCCGACGAAGTCGCCCAGGGTGAAGGGCCCCATCGGGTAGCCGCAGCCCAGCCGCATCCCTGTGTCGATGTCGGGGATCGACCCCACGCCGCCCTCATACGCCCTGATCGCGTCGAGCATGTACGGGACCAGCAGGCGGTTCACGACGAAGCCCGTGTTGTCCCGGCAGGCGATCGGCGTCTTCCCGAGCGACTCGCCGAACGCATAGGCGGCGCGGAACGACTCCTCGGACGTCTGGCCGCAGCGGACGACCTCGAGCAGCGGCATCACCGGCACGGGGCTGAAGAAGTGCAGACCGACGAAGCGGTCGGCCCGATCGGTGCCCGCGGCGAGCTCGGTGATCGACAGGCTCGACGTGTTCGACGCGAGGATCGTGGACGCCTTGCAGATCTCGTCGAGCTCCGCGAAGAGCGCGTGCTTGGCGTCGAGGTTCTCCACGATCGCCTCGATCACGAGGTCGCACTCCTCGAAGTCGGCGAGGTCGAGAGTCGGCGTGAGCCGCCCCACCGCCGCGTCGCGCTTTTCCTGCGTCAGCTTCTCCCTGGCGACCGACCGGTCGAGGTTCTTGTGGATCGAAGCCACCCCCCGGTCCAGCACGTCCTGCTCGATCTCGCGGACGACTGTCTCGTACCCCGCCTGCACGCTCACCTGGGCGATCCCGCCTCCCATGAGACCACACCCGACGACTCCGACTCTCTGTATCTCGCTCAACTCGCGCTCCTGTGCGTTGTGTCAGTGGTTCGTGCGTTCGCTCCGGTACGACGCCCGCGTCGCGGGCGGTCAGTCCGCGTCGATGCCGGCCGAGCGAAGCAGCTTCTGGTGCCACGGCTCGCCGTTCGGCTCGAGGGATTCTCCACGTTCGAGCCGATCGAGCAACCCCAGCAGCGTCAGCTCGATACGCTCGCGCTCGGTGCGGACGTGCTTGCGGCCGGCATATCGGGCGGTCCCGACCGCCCCGGCGAGGAGAGCGGCCACACCCACGAAGGCGAGCGGAGCACCGCCGGTCGCCACGGTCAGACCGATGGAGCCCACCGTCCCGATCATCCCCATCCCGAACATCCAGCCGCCGGCGGTCTCGTTGCGGAGATTGCCCATGTCGACGGTCAGCGTGACGAGCGACCAGCCGCTCTCGAGCTGCTCGATCGCGACCTGGAGCCGGCGCGCCCTGGCGATCCGGTAGCCATGCCCCCCGACGTCCATCGCGCGACGCATCGAACTGACGAGCCCGCCCGCGGGCTCCCACAGCGAGCGTCCGCGCTGCGATCGGACGGGCTGGAGGAGCTCCTTCTCGCGCAGATAGTGGTCGAGATTGCGCTCGACGACCTCGAGGTCTCCCGGGACCACCCGCGAGACGCGCACCATTGCCGGCCCCGCCCAGCGAGCCATGAAGCCGTCGTCTTCCGGCGCTTCGGGAACGAGCGCCTCGGCGCGCACCTCGGCGATCGCCTGCTGGACGTAGCGCGCCTCGATCCCGACTTCCTCGCCGATCCGCACGACCTCGTCGGCGTCGAGGTTCGCGGCGACGCTCGTCGAGCGCCGGAACTGGAGGTCCGAGGCGCGACGGATGACACGCTCGAGCTGCTCGCTCGTGATCTCGGGTTGGCTGGCGGGTCGGCGCGCGGGGAGGTCGTCGTGCCCGCCGGCCTCCGCCGGAAGGTCCTCGCCGGCGTCGCCCGGCGGAGGGCCGGACCCGGTGTCAGCCGGCGGCATCGGTCCCGCGTTCGATGGCCTCGGCTTCCCGTTCGTCGCTCGTCGGCTCCGCCGCGCGACCGGGCGGCAACTTCGACGCATCCTCGACCGCCTCGAGCGACCGCGCCGCGCTCCCCTCGAGCTCGGGCGTCACATCCTCGGCAGCGTCGGTCTCGGTCTCCGCCTCCCCCATGAGGTTCTGGAGGAATCCCCTGAACCCGCCCGAGAAGTCTATCGGCAGCGGGAAGAGCGTCGTGGAGTTGTTCTCGGCGGCGATCTCGGTCGCCGTCTGGAGGAAGCGGAGCTGCAGCGACGCGGGGTACTTGCTGAGCTGCTTCGCGGCGTCGCGCAGGTTCGCGGAGGCCTGAAGCTCGCCCTGCGCGGAGATGACCTTGGCGCGCCGCTCGCGCTCGGCCTCGGCCTGCCGGGCGATCGCGCGCTTCATCTCCTGGGGCAGATCCACATCCTTGACCTCGACCCCCGTCACGTCGATGCCCCACGCGTCGGTCCCCTCGTCGATGATGTCTCGCAGGATCTGGTTGAACTTCTCGCGCTCGGCCAGGACCTCGTCGAGCTCGGCCTGCCCGATCACCGACCTGAGCGTCGTCTGCGCGAGCTGCGACGTGGCGAACAGATAGTCCTCGATCTCGAGGATGGCCTTCATCGGGTCGGAGACGCGGAAGTAGAGGACCGCGTTGACCTTCACCGAGACGTTGTCGCGGGTGATCACGTCCTGCGGCGGGATGTCCATCGCGATGATCCGCAGGCTCACGCGCTCCATCCGCTCGATCCCGAACGGCACGAGGAAGATGAGCCCTGGCCCCCGCGAGGGTCGGGCGCGGCCGAGACGAAAGACCACCCCCCGCTCGTACTCCTTCAGGATGCGGAGACTTGTCGCCAGCGCGATCGCGCCGGCTCCGGCGAGCATTGCGAGGAACGGTTCCACGTTTCTAACTCCGTCGGGAGGGGGGGCGTCTCAGCCGCCGACCTCGACGATCACGGCCGCGCCCTGACCGCCACCGATGCATGCGGTGCCGAGACCGATACCGCCACCCCGCCGGCCGAGCTCGTGCAGGAGGTGACAGGTGATCCGCGCCCCGGTCATCCCGAGGGGATGGGTCAGCGCGATCGCGCCTCCATCGACGTTGACCCTGTCGCGGTCGAGACCGAGCTCGCGCTCTACCGCCACGTACTGGGGGGCGAACGCCTCGTTCACCTCGATCAGGTCGATGTCGTCGAGCGTCAGACCGGCCTTCTCGAGCGCGGCGCGCGAAGCCGGCGCGGGCCCGATGCCCATGATCCGCGGGGGAACGCCGGCGACGGCCGAGGACAGCAGCCGCCCGATCGGCTCGAGCCCCTGGCCCGCGGCGTAGTCGGCGCCCGCCATCACGAGCGCCGCGGCGCCGTCGCCGATCCCGCTGGCGTTTCCGGCCGTGACGAGGCCGTCCTCCTTGAAGTACGGCCGTAGCCCGCCGAGCCCCTCCATCGTCGTGTCGGGCCGCAGGTGCTCGTCGCGGTCGAAGGCCTTCTCGCGCCCCTTGCGGCCGACCATCACGGGGACGACCTCCTCGCCGAAGCGCCCCTCGTCCCACGCCTCGGCGGCGAGACGCTGGCTCCGCACCGCGACCTCATCGGCCTCCGAGCGGCTGATCCCGTACTCCTCCGCGAGGTTCTCGGCCGTCTGGGCCATCGAGAACCCGCAGTACGGGTCGGTGAGGGCTTCCCAGAGTGTGTCTTCGAACGGAGTGGTCGGACCCAGCCGCAGACCCCAGCGAGCGCCGCGCACCACGTGCGGGGCCTGGCTCATCGACTCGGCGCCCCCGACCAGACAGACCGCCGAGTTGCCGAGCTGGATCTCCTGGGAGCCGTCGATCACGGCCTGGAAGCCCGAACCGCAGAGCCGGTTGACCGTCACGGCCGGCGTCTCGATCGGGAGACCCGCGCGCAGCCCGATGTGCCGGGCCATGTAGATGGCATCCGCGGAGGTCTGCATGACGTTTCCGAACACGACGTGTCCGAAGTCGGCGGGGTCGGCGCCCGAGCGCTCGACGGCCGCCTCCGACGCGACTACGCCGAGGTCGATCGCCGACGTGTCCTTCAGACTCCCGCCGAAGGTCCCCATGGCCGTCCGCGTGGCGGACAGAAAGACGATCCCGTTTCTGTTCCTGCTCATGCCGAACGCTCCTCTATTCCCACGACTACGTGATTGCGTCGATGTGCTGGAAGGTAGCGAACGGGACGGGTTCGTGCTGCCCGGACACGCCGGGAGCGACGGCCTTCTACGGCGCGGCGGCCGCCTCCGCGACGAGCGCGCACACTCGGTCGCCCACCTCGCTCGTGGAGGCCGTGCCGCCGAGATCGGGAGTTACCAAACCGGTCGCGAGGGTCGCGTCGACCGCCGCCTCGATCGCCGCGGCGGCCTCCCTCGCTCCGTGGTCCTCCAGCAGCATCGCGGCGCTCAGAATGGCGGCGATCGGGTTGGCCCGGCCCGAGCCCGCGATGTCGGGCGCGCTTCCGTGGACCGGCTCGTAGAGACCGTGTCGGCCCGGGTGTACGTTGGCGGAGGGAGCCAGCCCTGGACCGCCGATCAGCTCGGCGGCGAGGTCGGAGAGAATGTCGCCCAGGAGGTTCTCGGTCACGATGATCCCGAACCGCTCGGGGGCGCGCACCATCTCCATCGCCAGGGCGTCTACGTACCGCATCTCCGACTCCACGTCGGGGAACGTCGCGGCGACCTCGCCGAACACCCGACGCCACAGACCGTACATGTGGGGGACCGCGTTGGCCTTGTCGGCCAGCGTCACGCGAACGCCGGCCGCGCGTGCGTCCTCGAACGCGACCCGGACGATGCGCTCGACCGCGCGCCGGCTCGCGACGCCCTCGCTGACCGCCACCTCATCCGCGGTCCCTTCGGCCTCGAGGCGCCCCCTCCCCCCGTACGACCCCTCGGTGTTCTCGCGGTACACCGAGAAGTCGATCGTCACCTCGTCCGCCCGGCGCAGTGGCGAGAGCGCCGGCAGCCGCAGCCGGGCGGGCCGGCGGTTGAGAAAGAGATCGAGCCGGAACCGGAGCCCCAGCAGGAGATCGCGCGCGTGTCGTCCATCGGGAATCCGCGGGTCGCCGACGGCCCCGAAGAGGATCGCGTCGAACTCGTCGCGCAGCGTGGCGAACGTCTCGTCGGACAGCGTCTCGCCCGTCGCAAGGAAGTGATCGGCGCCGTGCGGGAACTCTCGGAAGGAGAGCCGCGCGAGGCCCCGGTCGGCGAGCGTCTCGAGCACGCGGCGCGCCTGCCGGATGACCTCCGGCCCGATCCCGTCGCCCCCGATGAGCGCGATACGGATGGGCCTCACCCGCCGGTCGTCCGTCCGCACCTCGGGCAGAACGACCACCGGGGCTCGAGCGTCTCGCCACAGGCGGTGCACCGGGGGACGACCTGGTCCTGCCCGCAGTACGGGCAGTACCGGAAGCCGTCGCGGCCGGGCAGGTCCTCCCCGCACGATCGGCACGCCGCCCGGGGTGCCGGGGCCGCGGGCTCCGGCGGCGCGGGCCGGAGCGGAGGCGGTGCGACGGTCTCGACAGGATCGCTCATGCCGCCGAGATCGTCCGGCTCCGGGTCGTCGGCCGTGGCGGGCACCTCCCACGCCGGGCGACGCACGCCGGGAAGCTCGTCGCGCCCGTCCCCCTGCCTCCCGCGGTCACCCGGAGGATCCTCCCGGCCGGAGGCGCCCTCCCCCGCGGGAGCGTCGTCTCCGCCCCGAGCGTCGTCCGTGACCGAAGCGTCGTCTCCGACGGAGGGGTCGACTTCGACGGAAGCGTCGACGTCCGCCGTGGACTCATCCCCGGGATCGCCGTCCTCTCCGGGCCGGGCGGGCTCCTCGGGCAGCGTGGGGTTCCGCAGACGCAGCAGCCGCTCGGAGAGCGCATCGGCGAAGGCGAGGGCGGGCTCGGGGCTCTCGAGCTCGCGACGGGCGGCGGCCTCGAGCGCCGGATCGGCCTGGAGAAGCGTCCGGTCGGCGAGCAGCCCGAGGATCGCCACGTCGTACTCCCCCTTCCCCGCGAGACCCAGCTCCGAGCGCACGCGCGAATACGCGAGGTGATCGTCCAGAAGCTGCGCCAGCGTGAGGGCGCGCCCCGGGTCGCCAGCCGTGGTGAGGCGGTCGAGCAGCAGTCGGGCGAGTGTCCTCGGCGAGGTGACCTTCATGCCGAACCTTCGGCAAGTCGGAGGCCCGGCGCCAGCCTCTCGGACCTTACCGGCGGGCGCGAGGTCAGCGCTCGATCTCGAGCGCTCCCACGCGGGCGGAGTCCTCGATGAAGGCCTGCGGGCTCTCGAACGAGACCAGCCCGCCGGTGAGCTGATTGAGCCGGCCCGCCTCGGCGCGCATGAAGTCGCGGACGGACTGGGTCGGGTCGGTGAGATCGCGCATGTTCCGGACGATCGTCTCCCAGTCTCCCTCGAAGACCGAGCCGTCCGACACGCGCACGCGGTGTACGCCCTCCTGGGCGATCTCGGGGGGACGGCCGAACAGATCGAGCTGGCCGGCCGGCCAGGTCGTCCGGCGCCCCTGGGCAGCCGCCTCGATCTCTGCCAGCAGCCGGTCTTCGGGGGACGGCTCGGTCGCCAGCTCCTCGAGAACGAGCAGATAGGGCCGCACGGCCGCCGAGCTCTCGGGGAGATCGTATACGCGGCGCTTGAGCTCGATGACACGCCACGCGACCGCCGGATCGGTGATGCGCGTCGGCGGAATCCGCTCGAACTGCTCGAGCGCGGCCGTGAACTCGCCGCGCTCGTAGAGGATGTTTCCGGAGAGTGCGCGCGCCTCGGCGAACTCGGGGTCGAGACGCAAGGCCTCGTACGACCAGTCGAGCGCGAGCGCCGGCTCTCCCTGTCCGTTCGCGGCGAACGCCATGTCGAGCGCCACCTCGGCGCTCAGCGGGTCGGCGCGGCGCGCGAGCCGGAAGAAGCGGATCGCCCGGTCCGGGAGGCCTTCCCGCAGCAGGCTGCGACCGACGCAGAGCATCAGCTCGGCGTCCGTGTCGAACCCGAGCTCGAGGAGAACATCGAACGCGCGGAACGCGCCGGCCCGATCGCCGAGCCGCAGCTTCGCCTCGCCGATCCCGGCCAGGGCTTCCTCGTGCTCGGGGTCATGCCAGAGCGCGATAGAGAACGCCCCGTGGGCCCAGGCGAACTCCTCTCGCGCGAGCCGGGTGAATCCGAGGGTGATGTGAAGCTCCGGCGATTCCGGGTGCTCCTCGATGGCTCGTTTGAGAACCTCGAGGGCGGCCTCGTAGTCGCCGGCCTCGTAGAGGCGCTGGGCCTCCGCGTCGAATTGGTCTCCGTTCCAGTAGTCGGGTTGGATCAACCTTCAGACCGCTCGAACGTTCGTAGTTGGTTTCGACCGTCGATCGCGTGGACTTCCGCGTCTTTAATACACACGCGAGGACCCTTCCCGCAAATCCGGCCCCATCCGTGAATCCTCCCGTCCTCCCTGGTAAAACGCTTCCTCTAGTCGCCCGAGGACGCCGCTTCCGCGCCGGGCTCGGTTCGCTCGGAAGCGCCTCGCAGCTCGAGCCGGGTGATCCGCCGCTCGTTCAGCTCGCGTACGATCAGTTCGGCCTCTCCGATCGCCACCCGGTCGCCGACGACGGGCATGCGACCGAGGGTCGCGAGGACGTACCCGGCGACCGTGTCGTACTCGTCGTCTTGGACCGTGGCCGTAAGGTCGAATCGATCAAGGAGATCGGAGAACGAGGTGGCCCCGCCCAGGAATGCCGTCCCGTCGGCGCCGACCGAGAGCTCGGCCTCCGCCACGTCGTGCTCGTCGTATATCTCGCCGACGATCTCCTCGATCAGATCCTCGAGAGTGACGATCCCATCCGTCCCCCCGAACTCGTCGATGACGATGGCCATGTGGGTCTTTCGATGCCGCAGCTCGGCGATCAGATCGTCCACCGGTTTCGTGTCGGGCACGAAGAGCGCCTCTCGCATCACGGCGTCGGCGCGAGCCCCATCGTCCCCGGCGACGATCCTCGGCAGGAGGTCCTTCACGACCACGATCCCGACGATTCCGTCGATCGAGTCGGCATAGACCGGGAGCCTCGAGAATCCCGACGAAGCCGCCGTCGACAGGATATCGGGGATCGTCGTCGCGGCGGGCACCGCGACGATATCGGGTCGCGGAGTCATGACCTCCCGGACCATCGTGCGTGTGAGCTCGAAGACACCCTGGATCATCGCCTGCTCGTCCTCCTCGACGACGCCCTCCCGCAGGCTCTCGCTCACGAGCATCTCGATCTCGTCGGGGCTGTGCACCCGCTCGTGCGCGCTCCCCGCCGGTAGCTTGAACAGGCGGAGGACGAGGGTCGAAGAAGAGTTGAGGACCCAGATCCAGGGCGCCATGAGGCGGTTGAAACCGATCAGCGGCCCGGCGACCCAGCGGCTCACGGCCTCGGGGTGGACGAGCGCCACCGTCTTCGGCGCGAGCTCGCCGAGGACGATGTGCAGATACGTGATCAGGATGAACGAGATCGCGATCGCGACGGTGTGGACGACCGCCGGCGAGCCTCCGAACCCGAGACTCACCATCCACGGTTCGACGAGTCTGGCCAGCGCGGGCTCGCCGATCCAGCCGAGTCCGATGGAAGCGAGGGTGATCCCCAGCTGTGTCCCCGAGATCGCCCGGTCGAGGTCGCTCTGCGCGCGGGCGACGCGTCTGGCGGCGCGGTCGCCCGCATCCGCCATCTCGCGGATCCGGGTCCGGCGCGCGGCGACGAGGGCGAACTCTGCCGCCACGAAGAACGCGTTCGCCAGGACGAGGGCGAGCACGGCCAGGAGTCGAAAGGCGACTCCCGAGTCCATCAGAAGAGCGGGTGCCGCCGGTTGCCGGCGGCTTCAGGCCCCGGTTCGTCCGGGGACGGCGGCTCCTCGTTCAGGCTGCGCTCACCTCGCCAGTGTCGACGACGTCATCCTCCATCGCGGTCGCATCCGTCCCGTCGGTCGTCTCTTCGGCGACAGCCACCGCCGCTTCCGACGAGACGTCGTCCGACTCGCCGGCATCCGCCTCAGCGGAGGGGTTCGCCAGCGTATGGTTCGAAACCGCCGGGGCGCAGTAACGCTCCCCGATCGTTCGCAGCGTGACGAGCTCGTCCCGGTTCAGCTCGGGATACCGCTCGCCGAGGTACTCGATGGTGTCATCGAACCACTCGGACCGCTGTTCATCTTCCGCTTCCAGAACGCCGCAACGTCGAATATGACTGAAGAGCTCGTCTCGAGCTCGATCGATCGCGTTAGGTACGTATCCGCCTTTTCCCAAGGCACCTCACCTGTTCTCGGGTCTCTATCATATCGATTCGGACGCGCGCGAATATACCCCGGGGCACCGTCGCGCGCCAAAACGCCGCGCGACGGATCCCGCGGGGCGCGTTTCAGCGCCTCCCGGACTCGAATTCGCGCAGGTACATGCTCATCTGTCCGGCACGCATTCGGCTCTTGAGCTGGACGATGCGCCGTTCGTCATCGTCGCTGATATAGAGCTCCGCCTCACCCTCTTCCGCGAAGAGCCCCCCGCTGCGGATGATCGGCCGGACCACGATCGTGTCGAAGCGACCGGCGCGGACCCTCACGTTCTCGCGTCTCAACACCTGGACGACGACCGGGTTCCCATCTTCCTGGAAGTAGTTCTCGAACGTGTACGTGCGTCCGACCTCGAGCGGCAGGGTGCGCGCGAGAAAGAGAAACGAGATCTCGTCGAGCGCTCCTTCGGGAATCTCGATGCCCACCTCCTCGTGGTGTGGCCGGTAGGCGTCTTCATCCTCGTCCCAGTCTTCGCGATCGTAGGTCAGCGTCGCCGGATCGAGCTCGTAGCGGCGGTGCCGTTCGTAGCTCCCCTGATGGAGGATCTGCTCGAACCGCACCGTCGCGTAGGGGTCCGTGGCGAGCCAGCTCACGTTGCGGTCGTCGATCTTGTAGAAGAAGGGCCCGCCGGAGACCTCGAAGGCGAGGCGGACCGTCTCGATCCCCCGCACGACTTCTTCGCCCTCCACGGCGAGCACGGCGCGCCCGACGCGCACCGGGCCCACGGTGACGTCGTAGACGGCCGTCTCGCCGGCGGCGAACGGCCAGGTCGGGGCGAACGCAGGGGCACGCGCGCCGTCCTGCCCGGACGCCCCGAGGGGGACCCCCCAGAGGAGCAGGGCCGTGGCGGTCGCCGCCCTGCCGTTCATGAGACGGCGGCGGTCCGCGCGCGCTCGGAGGCCGACCGAACTCCCGCGTCGCGCGAGGCGCGCATCAGCGCGCGGAGCTGCGCGACGGCCTGGAAGCGGCTATCCCGGTAGCGCCGGATCCGGAACGGCGGCGACTCGATCGCCTCGGCGCGTCGGATGTGCGGTCGCGTCTTCAACAACAGCTCGGCATTCGCCGCCCAGCCCTTCTGACCGAGAAGAGAACCGTCTCCCTCGGCGTCGGCGAGCGCGCGAACCAGCGTGAACAATCGATAGAGACGGAGGCTGCCGTAGGGGTCGAAGGCCTCGTCGGGCACCCGGAGCCCGCGCGCCAGGACCCCGGCGCCGAACCGCGTGAACCGCTCGGGTCGCGACAGCGGCAGCGTGCGGGTGACGCACACCATGTCCGCGCCTCCCTCGAAGCGCCGCATCATCTCGGGCACGCACTCGGGTGGGTCGGAAAAGTCCGCCTGGAGGGTGACGAGAGCGTCGCGCTTGGGGTAACCGGATCGCGCGACCGTCTCGCGCACGATGCGTTCGAGCGTCGATGCGTACCCGAGACACTCCTCGTTGTGCAGCAACGTCATCGGCAGCACGCGCGTGTACTTCGCGAGGACGTCGCCCGTCCCGTCTTCCGACGCGTCGTCGCACACGATCAGGTGGAACTCGCGACGCTCTCCGTACAGGAGCTCGCGGATCCTCCACAGCAGCGGCCCGATGGTGTGCCGCTCGTCGCGCACGGGTATCCCGATGTAGATAACGCTCTCGCGTCCCATTTCAACGACCCGCTCGCCTCGGCGGGTTCTTCCACCTGCGGTGGAACCAAAAGTACTGCTCCGGCCTCCCCCTCACCGCCTGTTCCAGATAAGACACCCACTCGCGCGTCACCGTCACGGGGTCCCCGCTCTCCACCAGCCCGTCGGGGAGAACGCGGAACTCGGCCACGTACCCCGTCCCGTCCCGCACCAGGGCGCCGAACGCCAGCGGCACGCGTGCCGCGGCGGCGAGCCGCGCGGGTCCCAGCCGCGTCCACGCGGGCCGTCCCAGAAAGGGGATCCTCTCGGCGCCCCGATACGCGTGCTGGTCGGCGACCAGGGTGACGCAGCGGCCCGACCGGAGCGCTCGCACGACCGGGCCCGCTCCGGCGTCGTGGTCGATCACATCGATCCCCAGCCCCTCCCGGAGGCGGTGCAGCCGCCCGCCCAGCGGACCGCGCTGCCGCCGCGCGACCGCGGTCACGGGGACGCCGGCCGATGCTAGATAGGCCCCGGCCAGCTCCCAGTTCCCGATGTGACCCGTCACGATGACCGCGGCCTGGTTCTCCCCTAACGTCTCGCGCAGACGGTCGACCGCGGCGGCCCCGTCGACGCGAGCGAGCGCCCGTCGGACGCCCCGGCGACCCGATGCCAGCATGGCCACCTCCTCGCCGAAGTGGCGATAGCAATCGGCGCCGACGGTCCGAACCCACTCCGCATCGCGATCCGGGAAGCTGGCGGCGATCTGCGTCTCGACCAGACCGCGACGCCCCAGCCCCGTCCCGTGGAGCAGACGCGCGGCCAGGCGCCCGGCCGCGGCCTGCAGCCCCGGCGCGCCTTCACCCACCCGGTTCGAGCTCGAGCAACCGCCCGGTCTCCCACTCCACCATGACGCGGGCGCCGAACCCGAGAGAGGACCAGAGCTCCCGCGGATCCATCCCCGTGCGATCGGCGACCCAGAGCGTGAGCACCGTGCCATGCGTCACCGCGACGACGACCTCGGCGTCCGTCGCGGCCATCACGTCGTCGAGCGTGACGGAGAACCGGGTCCTCGCCTCGTCCGCGCTCTCCTCGCCGAACACCCGATCGGCCGGCTCATCGAACACCCGGAATACCGCCGCGCGGAAATCGGCAGGGTCCGGGAAGAAGGGGACGCGCTCACGTCGGTGCTCGTGGAGCCCTTCGACGGGCACGACCGCGAGACCGAGCACCGACGCGATGGCGCTCGCGGTCTCGGCAGCCCTGGGTTCGGGGCTCGAGTAGCAGGCCCCCGGCCGCCGGGTCGAGAGTCGGCGACCGATCTCCAGCGCGGCGGCCCGGCCGGCCGGCGTGAGGCGCCAGGTGCGCGCCGGCGTCTCCGGATCGATCGCCGGTTGGGCGTGACGAACCAGGATGAGTCGCCGGCGCACCGTCATACGCTCGCCGGCTCGAGCTGCTGGCGGAACAGGTCGAGATACGGTCCGGCGCGCGCGATCAGATCCTGGTGTATCCCCTCGTCGACGATCCGCCCGGCCTCGAGCACGACGATCCGGTCCGCCTCGCGGACGGTGGATAGCCGGTGCCCGACGACGACCGCAGTCCGATCGCGGAACAGCTCGGTCAGCGCCTCGCGGACGTGCCGCTCGCTCTCCGCATCGAGCGCCGACGTCGCCTCATCGAGGATGAGGATCGGCGCGTCTCGCAGAACCGCCCGGGCGATACCGATCCGCTGTCGCTGTCCGCCCGACAGACGAGTACCGCGATCCCCCAGCACGGTGTCGTATCCCTCCGGCAACGCGTCGATGAACTCGTCGGCGTGCGCGGCTGCCGCCGCCCGGCGAATCTCTTCGGGCGTCGCCCCCTCCCGTCCGTAGGCGATGTTCGCCGCCGCGGTGTCGTGGAAGACGACGGTCTCCTGTCCCACCAGCCCGACGAGCGCGCGGAGAGAGCTCAGTGTCAGGTCCCGCAGGTCGGTCCCGTCGAGCGAGATACTCCCCGCGCGCGGGTCCGCGAACCGCATGACGAGATCGACGAGCGTGCTCTTTCCGCTGCCCGAGGGACCGACGATCGCCACGATCTCTCCACGGCGGATCGTCAGGTCGATGTCGTGGAGGACGGGCTGGTCGGTCCCGTACGAGAACGTCACGCCGTGGAAACGGATCTCGCGCTCGAACCCCATCGCCACCTCGCGGCCCTCGTCCGGCTCGGTCTCGCGGTCGAGCACCTCCAGGAACCGGTCAGCTGCCGCCAGCCCCTGCTGGATCCGGCTCGGCACCTGCGACAACGCCTTGACGGGCGAGACCGTCCTCAGCGCAAGCGTCACGAACGCGAGGAACTGGTCGGGTCCGAGCCCTCCCGATCCGAGCACGATCCCGGCACCGATCCAGACGAGGGCCACGGCCCCGATCGACGACAGGACCTCCGAGAGTGGCGAGGCGAGGGCGGCCGTCATCCGGCTCCGGATCGCCGCACGCGCGAAGCCCTCCGACCGGGCGGCGAACCGCCGCGCTTCGAAGTCCTCGGCTCCCGAGGCCTTGACGAGCCGGATTCCCGAGATCGTTTCCTGAAGCGCGCTCGTCACGTCTCCGCGGTCCTGGAACACCCTGCGGAACCCGGCGCGCAGACGCCGGAGGATCGGTCGCATCGCGAGCACGATGATGGGGATCATGACGAGCGCGAGCAGCGCCAGGCGCCACGACAGGAAGAACAGGGCGACGACGTGCGCGATCGTCGATGCAGTGTGTCGGACCCCGAGCAGGATCCCCGCCGGGATCAGACCGGCCTCGCGCGTATCCGACTCGACCCGCGCGATCAGCTGGCCGGCCCTGCCCTCCCCGAAGAACGCGAGCGGCAGCCTCTGGAGCCGGGCCTGGAGTCTGTTGCGCAGATCCCGTACGAGCGACTCCTCGACCCTGATCGAGAGCACGTTGGACGCATAGAGACACAGGTTCTTCAAGATGAGGATGGCGACCACGATCAGGCACACGACCCGCAACGCTTCGAGCCCCTGCGCATCGCCGAGAAACCCGCCGACGAGCCCGTCGATCAGCCGTTCCGCGGTGTTGCGTCCGCCATCGGGGAAGAGCGGCCCCATGTCGAAGAGCGACCGCAGAAACGGGATGAGAAGGAGGATGGTGAACGCGTCGAGCGCAGCCCCGACCGCGCTCAGCACGACGGCGAGCCCGAGCCACTTCCGGTACCGTCTGATCGCGGCGAGGACGCGCGTGGACGAGCGCGCCCCGACCTGGGAATCCGGGGTCACCTCGGCGTCAGGAGGACTGCGGGCATGATCATCTCGTCGGGACTGATCCCGCCGTGCAGGAAACTGTCCCTGTACCGGTTCTGGTACTCCCTGAGCTTCGTCGGATACACGAAGAAGTAGTCCTCGCGACAGAGCACGTACGTGCGTTTCATGCCGCCGGGCGGGAGCCGCAGCTCATCGTGGTCGTTCGTCGAGAACACGGCGCTCGGGTTCTCGACCCGTAGATCGTCGCCGAACTTGTAGCGCAGATTCGCCGTCGCGTCACGCTTCGCGTAGACCGTCGCCGGCCGGTGGCAATGCAGCGACCCGTGATCCGTGGTGAGCAGCACGCGAACGCCCCGCTGTGCGGCCACTTTGAGCGCGCGATACGCGGCGGACCTCTGGAACCAGGTCACCGTGAGCGAGCGCAGGGCGCTGGTGTCGGGCGCCATCTCCCAGATGAGCCTCGACTCCGAGCGACCATGCGTCAGGAGATCGACGAACCCGAACACGAGCGCGGTGGCCGAGGGGCTCGACAGGTAGCCGCCCAGCCGTCCCAGCATCGCGTCCCCCTCATCGGCCGAGAAGATCTTCTCGTAGTGGGTCGGCAGCTTCCCCCCGGCGAGCTGGTTGACCAGACGCTGGAACAACTCGTCCTCGAACGAATTATAGCCGATCTCGTCGCCGCGCTCCCACCACTCCGGGCGCAGCTCGGCCAGCTCGTCGGGGAAGAGGCCGCTGAACAGCGCGTTGCGCGCGTACGGGGTGGCCGTCGGGAGGATCGACGCGTACAGCTCCTCCTCGATCTCGAAGAGCTCCGAGACGAGCGGCGCTATGGCGCGCCACTGACCGAGCCGCATGCAATCCATGATGATCACGAGCGACGCGGGATCCTCGCTGAGCAACGGCCGGAACATGCGGGGGAGAACATCGACCGAGAGCGGGGGCCCCTCCTCACCGCCCTCGTGGACCCACTCACCATAGCGATCCGCGACGAGATCGCAGAAGCCGCGCCGAAGATCGATCACGAGCGTGTCGAGGATCTCCCGCAGACCCGTCTCTTCCGCCTCCTCGAGCTTCAGGTCCCAATCGATCATCTCCGAGTACAGCGACGACCAGTCCTGCCACGTCGACGCCGTCGAGCACGCGTCGCGCAGCTCCCCGAAGCGCCGTGAGAAATCGCGCGCGATCTGCTCGTGCTGGAGAGCGGGGCCGGCGAGGAGACGCGTGACGACCGAGAGCACCTGCCGCGGGCTCGTCGGCTTGACGATGTAGTCGTCCGCCCGCCGCCCGATCGCCTCGTGCATCGTCGAGTTCTCCTCGCTCTTCGTCACCATGACGACGGGGAGACGCGGCGATGCGCGACGCACCCGGTCGAGGACCTCGATGCCCCGGAGACCGGGCATC
>JAWWCR010000041.1:0-30597 GCA_033720355.1 Gemmatimonadota bacterium | reverse complement strand
GTCCTCCACCTCGGCGCCCTCTCCGACGACGATCGCGGCCAGAACGATCTCTCCCCACTTCTCGTCCGGGACACCGATCACCGCGACGTCCGCCACGCCCGGGTGCGCGAGCACGGCGTTCTCCACCTCGGCCGGATACACGTTCTCGCCCCCGGTGATCACCAGATCCTTGATCCGGTCGCGGATGTAGAGGAACCCCTCCTCGTCGAGCTGGCCGGCGTCCCCGGTGTGGTACCACCCATCGCGGATCGCGTTCGACGTCGCCTCGGGACGGTTCCAGTACCCCGTCATGAGCTGCGGCGTACGGCAGATGATCTCGCCCACGACCCCGGCGGGGACCTCGACGCCCTCGGGGTCGACGACCTTCACCTCCGCGTCGGCGAAGGGTTTTCCGCACGACTCCAGGCGCCGGTCGGCCCTCAGCTCCGCCGGGTCGAGGGCCGTGAACATGCACGTCGTCTCGGTCATCCCGTAGACGTGGATGAAGTCGGTATCGGGAAACACGCGCTTCGCTCGCTTGAGCAGCTCCGCCGGCATGGGTGAGGCGCCAAAACAGATGGTCTTCAGACCCGACACGGTGGCTCCTCGTGCCTCGGCCTCGGTCGTCACCATGTGGATGACGGTGGGCACCATCAGCGTGCAGGAGATCTCGTTCTGTTCGATCCGGTCGAGAATTCGGCCCGGATCGATGTCCACGACCAGATCGTTGGTACAACCGGCCGCGATCCCGAAGAACAGCCATGCGCTGCCCGCGACGTGAAACAGCGGCATGCAGACGAGGCTGCGGGACGCTTCGTGAAACGGCCCCAGCTCACGGCAGCCGTTGGCCATCATCGCCAGCACGTTCTTCTGGGAGATCAACGCGCCCTTCGGCTTGCCGGTGGTGCCCGAGGTGTACATCTGGAACAGGATGGCGTCCCGATCGCGAACGGCGGCCGAATGAGCCGCCGACGACGGTGCCCATCCCCCGAACAGACCGTCGGCCGTCACTTCCACGACGGACGCGCATGTCCCGGACGTCGCCTGCGCCGCACGGGCGCTGTCGACAAAGTCGGTCCCCGCAAACAGGATGCGCGCACCCGAGTCCTGGACGATGAACTCGATCTCCGGGAGGGCGAGCCGGTAGTTCAGCGGCACCAGCACGATGCCGGTGCGGGACGCCGCCATCATCAATTCACAAAACGCGAAGTCGTTCTTGCAGAGCAACGCGATCCGGTCGCCCGCCTCGAGACCCTCCTCGACCAGATGGGCCGCCAGCTGTTCGACCCGCTCCAGAAGCTCTCCGTAGGTGACCGAGACATCATCCACCTGCATGGAGACCGTCGCGGGCCGCTCACGGGCATGTCGATCGAGCAGCTCATCGATGCTCCTGCAACGTCCCGGGCGGTCGGAAATGTCGGTCGACATGACGTTCCTTTCCAAGGCTCACCGAATCGAGCGGATTCTCTCTAGCTTCGGGTCGCCAGCTCCCCGCGAATAGCCTCTTCTGCCGCGACCAGCGCGTGCTCCGCCTCGGCAAACTGGGAATCGAGGTGCCGGATGAGATCCAGCTTGAACAGCGCGCGGTTGATGAACTCGCGCTCTGTCACGAAACCGAAGTCCGGGGCGACGTGGCCGAGCGCCTCCTCCAGACCGAGCCATTCTCGCATCACCGGCCGAAGATCGGTGCGGTCCATCAGGTACGTGTCGAGGTTCAGCTGCTGTACGATAGAGAGATCGGCCTGGCTCGCCATGGCCCTGTCGAGGCGGGATTCCATGGAGGAGAGCGTGCGACGAACCTCCGGGTCCGTCAGCAGGGCCAGCTCCCCGGAGTTCTTGAGATCCTCGTATACGCTGATTTCCGGTGAGAAGAGCGGGCCGTAGAACGCGCCGTACAGCACCGCGTCCTGGAGCTCGCCCGGATCCCACTCCGCCCGGGGGCGAGTCACGAGCAATCGCAGGGCCGCGATCGCGCCCTCCGCCTCCTCCCGAGCCGATCGGAGCGCACTGAGCGACTCGGTGAGGTTGTCCTGGAGCGCCCGAAGACGCGCGGTCTCGATGGTGCGATCGCGCCGTTCGGCGACCCGTCCGTCCGCCCAGAGGGCGATCGTCACGCCGAGGACCACCACCCCGAACTCGGCGAGGAGGCGTGCCATGAGCTTACGTACGCGGGGGGACGTTTCCATGAGTCGGCGCTCCCGGCGAGCTCGCTGCTGTCGTGACAGGGGCAACGATGCGGCGACGTGTCATCGAACTCCGCGACCCGGCCATCCTCGATGCTACGGGGGTCGCGGCGATGCGTCGATGGTGGCACGAAACGGCATCGTCCCGGTCGGCACACCGACGGCGACGCGTGAGGCGCGGTCCGATCGAGCGGAGGCCTCTCACGCCGGCTTGCGAACGTGTGTCTCGGCCTCTATCACGAGACCGGATACGGAACCCGAACGTCGGGGAAACGAGCCACAAGGAAGCCGGGTCGGGGCGCAGGCGCTCTCACCGTGGATGGCTGACCCGCAGGATCGGTCATCGATGAGAGCCTGCCCGCGCTGCCGGAGGAGCCTATGAACCGTCGTCTTCTCGCTCTCGCGCTGCTGCTCGTCCCGGGCGCCCTGCTGGCCCAGGATGCGAGCTCGGACTACACCGCGCCCTATCAGCGGCAGGCGCTCGAGGTGTACCGGACGACGATCGGGTATCGGACGGCCGCGACGCACGGGCAGGTACCCGCTCTGGCCGAATATCTGGCCCGAGAGTTTCGCGAAGGCGGATTCCCGGCGTCGGACGTACACGTGCTCCCGATAACCCTTCCGGGGGGAGAGGAGGCGGCGTCCCTGGTCGTCCGCTACCGGGGGAATGGCTCATCCGGCCGACAGCCCATCCTCCTCATGGCGCACATGGACGTCGTCGACGCGCTGCCTGAGGACTGGGAGCGCGATCCGTTCACGCTGATCGAAGAGGACGGGTACTTCTTCGGTCGGGGCACGCTCGACGACAAGTTCGGCGTCGCGGCGCTCACGGCGACCTTCCTGCGTCTGAAGGCCGAAGGGTTCGTGCCCACGCGCGACCTCATCATCGCGTTCAGCGGTGATGAGGAGACGGGCATGCTGTCGACCCGCGCGCTCGTCACCGAGCACCGCGCGCTGACCGACGCCGAATTCGCGCTGAACGCCGACGCCGGAGGCGGCGTTCTCGGGGAGCAGGGCGAGGGGCTCTACTACGAGATCCAGACGTCCGAGAAGACGTACGCCACGTTCGAGCTGACGGTGCGCAACCCGGGCGGGCACAGCTCCACGCCGCGGGAGGACAACGCGATCTACGAGCTGGCGACCGCTCTCGAGAACGTCCAGGCGTACCGGTTCCCGGTGATGACGAACGAGACAACGCTCGAGTTCTTCCGCAGGAGCGCCGGGGTGAAGCCCGGCCCGGTGGGCGATGCGATGCGGCGATTCGCCGAGGATCCGACGGACGAGGAAGCGGTCGAGGTCCTCTGGCACCAGCCCGAGTACGTCGGCATCACACGGACGACGTGCGTGGCGACGATGCTGCGTGCCGGCCACGCGGAGAACGCCCTCCCGCAGTCCGCGACGGCGACGGTGAACTGTCGGATCTTCCCGGGCGTCGAGGTCGATGAGGTGCGGCGTACGCTGGGGGAGGTCGCCGGAAACCCGGACCTCGAGATCGTGACGCTCGATGAGCCGCTTCCCAGCCCGGCCTCGCCGATGCGCGAGGATGTGCGCGCCGCGGTCGCCGAGGCCGTCGAGTCGCGGTACCCTGGCGTGTCGATCATCCCCGCGATGGCTCCCTACGGTACGGATGGCAAGGAGATGCGGGCCGCGGGCATTCCCACCTACGGCGTGATGGGGCTCTTCATGAAACCCGACGAGGCGTTCGCCCACGGACTGAACGAGCGAGTGCCGGTCCGGGAGTTCTTCGGCGCTCTCGAGCACTGGCACACGATCTTGACGAATCTCGCCGGTCGCTGAGGTTCGTCGGTGCCGCGGCCGCCGCCGCTGCGGCGCGCATCGGCCCGTCGGCGGGCCGAACGGCCAAGTCGTTGCACCCGAGATGATTACGATTGACGCGTCGGACGCGCCCCCCTTGAGGCTCGCGCGCGAGCCTTGCGCCGGCTGCGAGCCCCGGCTAATCGGAGACGGAAACACGGAGTCAGGGACCGTTGGGGACCGGGGAATCGGTGGAACCGTCGTCGACACTGCCTGCGATCGAGGGCTGGCTCACATTCGGGGAAGGTCGTGTGCTGGAGGAGGCCGCTCGCGCCTGTCCGGCGGATGTCGCGATCGTCGAGATCGGGTCCTTCAAGGGCCGATCGACACAGCGTCTCGGGACGGGCGCCCGCGAGGGGCACGGCGCGCCGGTGTTCGCGATCGACCCGCACGAGGAAGGGACGTATCCCGAATTCCTCGAGAACCTGCGCGCCAGCGGGCTGGACGGGATCGTGGAGCCGGTCTGCCAGAGGTCGGAGGACGCCGCCCGCGAGTGGGATCGGCCGATCGGCTTGCTCTTCATCGACGGCGACCATTCCCGCGAGAGCGTCGAGCGCGACTGGCGGCTGTTCTCGCCACACCTCGTCGACGGGGCCGTGGTCGCGTTCCACGACTCGACGGCCGCGCCCACCAGGAAGCTCATGGGCTACCCCGGTCCGCGGGCGGTCGCCGGCCGGGAGTTCTTCGGATCCCCGGGTTGGCGGGACGTCGGGGTCGTCGACACGCTGACGTATGCGACGCGTGGCGACGCGAGCCGTCGCGATCGTGCGTGGAGGCACCTGGTACACCTCAGGAAGCTGGGCACGGACGCCCTGCTGCTGTTGAACGCGCACGTCGTGCGGCGTCTCCCGCTCTTTCCGGTGCTCAAGCGGCTCGTGTTCGGGAAGGCCGGGCCCACCGCCCCCGAGGCCGAACGGGCCGCCCGGCCGACTCGCACGCCTTCCTGATTCTGTCGGGGCGGGGGTCGAGCGGGCTACGCGCACCGGGCCCGCGGCGAACACGCGCGCCATGAGGTTGCACTGGGTTCGCGAGACCACGCTCGCCCTCGGGTTCGGGTCGACCGGGCAGCGGCTGCGCCGTGCCGACGCGATCGTGGTGTCCATCCCGAAGAGCGGCAGGACCTGGCTGCGCGTCTTCCTGCGTCACTATACGTCGGGGCTGGCGGGGCTTCCGTTCGCGCTGGACCCGCGCGAGGAGGAGTACGATGTCGCGCCGAGAATCGAGTTCACGCACGATATCTGGGAGAACCGCACCGCTCGCCGCGTCCTGCACCGGATCACGGGCAGGCACCTGATACCGCGGCGCCAGCGAGACCGCGCCCGCATCGTCCTCGTCGTTCGGGACCTGCGCGACCTCATGGTCTCGCTCTACTTCGAGCTGACGAAGCGGGGGTTCAAGCACGGCCCGCTGTTCGAGGGGACGCCGGGCGAGATGCTCCGCGACCCGCGTTTTGGCGTTCAGGCCGCGGTCGACACGCTGAACCAGTGGCTCTCGGAGTGGGGCGATTCGGGCCGCTGCTACGTCTGGTCGTACGAGGAGTGCCGCGCGGACCCCGAGCGCGTGTTCCGCGAGGCGCTGGAGTTTCTCGGATTCGACCCGATCGACGGGGAACTCCTCCGCGAGAGCATCGAGTTCGCATCGTTCCGCTCGATGAAGAAGCTGGAGCGCTCGGGCCAGGTGGACGGGCGGGTGCTTCGCCCGGGAGATCCGGAGGACCCCGATTCCTACAAGGTGCGCCGGGGGGTCGTCGGGGGGTTCGTGGACTATCTCGAAGAAGCGGACATCGCGTTCATCGAGTCGGTGTCGTCGGAGCTTCGTCTGTGAAGAAAACGGGACGTGGCACACCGGGGGGCGGCCGAGCGTAATGGCACGAAACTGGCCTTGATCGTCCGGCGTATGTAGGTTCGAGTATCGCCTGGCAGTCGTCCGGCATGGCGAACAACAGGGTCCCGGCATTCTGCCCGGGGTCACGCCACTCACGAAATCCCTTCTTGTCCTTCGCTGTTGTGTGGGCCGGAAACACGTGCCGCACACGACCGGGCCGCATACGCTCGTCCGCGCGGCGGAGAAACATCTCGATGTCATATGAAGCAAGTGACGCCCCGGCCGGGTTCGACCGGTTCGGGCTGAAGCAGGTCCTGATGCGCGGAGTGCGCGCTTCGGGCTTTGACGAGCCCCGGCCGATCCAGGTCGAGGCCATACCCGCGTGTCTGGAGGGACGTGATGTCCTGGGACTCGCGCAGACCGGGACGGGGAAGACCGCGGCGTTCGCGCTCCCGATCCTCGACCGGCTGCTCGACGTGGCGCCCGGCGGGCCCCGCGTCCTCGTACTCGCGCCCACGCGCGAGCTGGCCAATCAGATCGCGGCGGAGTTTCGCGGTCTCGCGAAGTTCACGCGTCTGAAGGTCGTGACGATCTTCGGCGGCGTGTCGCAGGTGAACCAGGTCGAGGCGCTTCGCCGGCGTCCCGAAATCGTCGTGGGGTGCCCGGGACGCGTCCTCGATCTGCTCGGGCAGGGCGAGCTCCGGCTCGATCGGGTCGAGACGCTCGTCCTCGACGAGGCGGACCACATGTTCGACATGGGCTTCCTCCCCGATATCCGCCGGATCCTGGCGGGGCTGCCTCCACGGCGGCAGAACCTCCTGTTCTCGGCGACGATGCCCGAGGACATCAGGGCGCTCGCCGATGAGGCGCTCGTCGATCCGCATGTCGTCGAGCTGGCCGACTCGGCGCCGGCGGAGACGATCGCGCATGCGCTGTATTCCACGCCGGAGCACGGCAAGCGGGCGTTGCTCGAGTACATGCTGAACCACGAGAGCTGCGAGTCGGCGATCGTGTTCACGCGTACCAAGCATCGGGCGAGACGACTGGCCGAACAGCTCGAGAAGGCGGGGCACCGGGCCATCGGTCTCCAGGGGAACATGTCGCAGGCGAGGCGCGACCGTGCGATGCGCGGGTTCCGGAACCGCGAGTACGACGTGATGGTCGCTACCGACATCGCGGCGCGCGGGATCGACGTGAGCGGGGTGTCGCACGTGATCAACTTCGATGTGCCGAACACGCCCGAGGCCTACACGCACCGCATCGGTCGGACCGGGCGGGCCGAGCTTGCGGGGGTCGCATGCACGTTCGTCACGAACGACGACCTGGGCTGGGTGCGGGCGACGGAGAGGAAGATCGGCTCGGCGATCGAGCGGCGGCAGATCGACGGGTTCGAGCCCGACCGCAGCGCGCCGAAGTCCGGGGGCCGCAATGGGGGTCGAGGTGGGCGTCGCCGGGGGGCGCGAGGCCGGGGTCGGAACGACCGGCGCTCGGGCGGTCGGCGCCCCGCGAGGCGTTAGCGCGGGTACGCGCGGGCGCGGATCCCGTCGGGGGCCTTTCGGGCGCGGCGCAGTCGCGTCTCGGGTCGTTTGGCCTCCGCGACGTATTTGGCCCACGCGCGCCGGCACGAGGGAGGCAACTCCTTGTAGAGGGCCGCGACCTCCGGGTCGGCGTTCAGAACCGCATCCAGCTCGTCCGGGAGAGTCATCGTCGGCGGATCCGGATCTTTCTCGAGCGCGACTTCGACCGCGTCTCCCGAACGAACGCCGGCCTCCTCCCGGAGGGCCCTCGGAACGGGCATGCGGAGCACTCCCTCGCCCGGCGTCGCAGTGCCGCGGAACGCCGTCCCCGCAATGGTCCCGCGGACCCGGACTCGACCCGGCCCCCAGTCCGCGGCCAACTCGGAGGGGATGACGAGGAACGTCCAGGAGGCGTATGGAGGCTTCCGGCCGGGCACGAGGGTCGTCTGAAAGCGGTACACCGGTATCTTCCCTCTCCTCGGTGCTAGTCAGGGACCCGGAAGGGAGCCGCGAGCGCTCGAGCTCTCGGCGTCGAGGGGTCCGGAGCGCCTCAGGCCCCGTCGACCATCCAGTATAGCACCCGATCGAGCACGAGGCTGGCCGACGGCGTACGGCCGCAAGCCCCCGATCGGCATGTCCCGGGGCGGCGCGCTGACACGATCCGACGGCTCTTCACGTTCTTGCGGTAGACGACGTGCACCGGGAGGAAGTCGTGTCGAAACGCCGTTCGGTCGCGCTCGCCGCAACGATCACCATCGTCGGAGGCATCGCCGCCTGCGGCGATGGGGATTCGCCGACCGGTCCGGCTCCGGACGAGGTCACGCCGGAGATCGTCGCGTGGCTGCGCTCCAGTGTCGCGCCCTTCGAGACGGTCGAGGTTCGCGACGACCGACATGACCTTCAGGCCTTCGGCGAGATGGTCGGCTCCGCGCGGATCGTGTCGCTCGGCGAAGCGACGCACGGGACCCGCGAGTTCTTCGCGATGAAGCACCGAATCCTCGACTACCTCGTGAGGGAGAAGGGATTCACCATCTTCGCCATTGAGGCGACCTGGCCCGAGATGAACCGCATCGACGACTGGGTGAAGGGAGCCGGCCAGCCCTCGGACGCCGAGACGCTGCTCGCGGGGCAGTACTTCTGGACGTGGAACACGGAGACCGTGTTCGATCTCATGCACTGGGCACGCGACTACAACCTGACGGAGGGGGCGGCCGAACCGGTCAGCGTGCTGGGGTTCGACATGCAGTTCCCGGGGATGGCCATCCACAACGTGCGCGCGGTCCTCGAGCCCATCGACCCCGACGGTGCGGCCTTCGCGGCCGGCGAGTACGAGTGCCTTCCGGCCAATGACCCATCCGGTTCTTTTTCGGCCCGGTATGACGACGCGAGCGTCATCGCGCAGGCCGCGTGTCGCGGCCGGATCGACGCGGTCCACGATTACCTCGTCGCCAATCGGAGCTCGCTCGAAACAATGTCGTCGTCCGAGTCGTTTGCGCGGGCGCTCCAGAGCGCGCGGCTCGTACAGCAGTTCGAGGATTTCGCGGCGGGTCGGTCGCCCGGCGCCCGCGACCTCTATATGGCCGAGAACGTCGACTGGCTGCTCGAGCAGGCCGGGCCCGACGCCAGGGCCGTGCTATGGGCGCACAACGGCCACGTGAGGGACGCGCCGGGGTGGATGGGCAGCTATCTGCGAGCCGAACACGGCTCCGACATGGTGATCGTCGGCTTCGACTTCGACCGCGGGTCGTTCACGGCCGTCGCGACACTGCCGGGCGGAGTCGGGGGGCTCCAGGAGCACACGGTCGGGCCTGCACCCGCGGGCTCGTACGAGTCGTACTTCCGGGCGGCGGGTGAGCCGCGTTTCTTCCTCGACCTGCGCGGGCGTGGGTACGCGTCGCCGGCCACCTCATGGCTCGCGGGACCCCGCCTCATGCGCGCGGTCGGGGCCGTCTATACGCCTCTCGAGCCCGAGCGGTTCTTCCTCAACGTCGCGATGCCCCAGCAGTTCGACGTCATGATCTACATCGAGGTCTCGTCGGCGACGACTCTGCTGTCGGGAATCCCGCCGGACGCGTTCTGACGCCGAGTTATCGAGTCGCGTGCACCATGAACGAGAAGTCGCCGCGGACGGTGTGTCCGTCCTGGGCCATGGCGCGCCACACGACCGAGTACTTCCCGTCGGGAAGCGCCTGGTCGACGTTCAGGACGATGACCTTCGGGTCATCCTCCTTCGCCTTCGCCGCCGCCAGCTCGAGCGGCTCGCCGCCCTCGGGGACGAGGCGCACAGAGGTGCCCGACATCTGGGGCGCCTGAGAGAACCATAGAGTGACGCTCGCGGGGGTCTCCGACAGCATCTCATCGGCCTCCGGCGAAGACCGGTCGAGCTGGAGGTGGAGAGTCGTCGCGGCAGGGACCGCGCGAACGGCACCCACGAGAGCGAGCCCGGCGACGAGCAGTCCGGGTACGGCGAGAGCTCTGGTGATCCGATTCATATGTATATCTCCTTCGTCCGTTGACGCCTGTGTCGAGGCTCGAGACCGCAGACGCTAATACACGCGCCGGCGGCGACTGGCGCCGACACTAGGCGCCCCCTCGCGAGCGGGCAACCGGATCTCGACGGTGCCGGAGGGCACGACGTCACTCCCGTCCGGGCGTCTCGACGAACACGGGCTGGATCCATGCGCGCTCGCCGCGCGAATCGCGGACGACCGCCCGGACATAGCTGACGGGGTCGGCGAGGACGTACTCGGCCGTGGTCCCATCGACGGACGCCAGCAGACGCCCATCGTCGCCGATGAACCCGGTCGTATAGCGAAAGTCTCCTCGCGGCAGGATCTCGATGCGCAGTCGATCCGCCTCGATATCGAGTCGTTCGATTTCGACGCCCGTGCTCGCGTAGAACTGCCCCTCCTCGAGCGCGCTCATGATCGACTCCGCCTCGAGCCGGTCGGCGAGCACCGACACCCAGCCACGCCCGGGATTCGCCCGGTCGGGCGAGAACTCGCCCTGGAAGTGGTGCGCGTCATCGACCGCGATCCCGTAGATCCGCTTGCCGCCGGTCAGCAGCGCGTCCCAGATCTCCTCGAGCCCCGGCGACCCGCCGCCCCCCTCGTTGTGAACGGTCGGGTGTCCGTTGAAGATCTCGAACAACCGGTCGTTCTCGACCTGCGCGAGCTCCTCGGCGCCGAACGCCCAGCCGAAGTTGGGGTGGTTGATGTGCGGCACCCCCTCGACCTCCCGTACCGCGTCGACGTTGTTCTGGATCGTCGCGACGAGCGTCCGACCCGTACGCGGCTCGACGAGCCGGGGGAGGTTGAGCCCGTTCACGTGCACGGGCCGGTTCTCGAAGGAGGACGTCACCTCCTCGCCGGGGATCAGGAGAAACCCTTCCTCCGCGAGGCGCTCGAACGCGCCGGTGTCGGTGAGCGCGTTGTGGTCCGACAGGACCAGGAAGTCGTAGTCGTGGCTCCGGTACCACTCGACGACCTCTGCAGGCGGCGAATCGCCGTCGCTCTCGGTCGTGTGCGTGTGCGTGTTCCCGCGGAACCAGGAGAGTCCCTCGATATCGGGGACGACGAACGCCCGCGACGTCTCCGCCCCGCAGCCGGTCGCGATCGCGAGCAGGAGCGTGGCGAGAGGCCGCGCGGGGGTCGGACGTGATCGGAATCGCATGAACACGAGTTACCCGCCCCGGGGCGCCGGGTGCAACCGCTCCCCCCGGAGTCGTTACCTCCGCCGGCGTGCGGCGGCCGCGAGCCCGGGGGCTACCAGACCTCGTTCGGCCGCGCGTCGCGCAGGTGCTCGAGCGCGGCCTCGAGCGTCTCGCGCGACCGATCGAGCGCCTGGACGTGCTCGGCGCGCCCGACCCGCGCCGCGGAGATGGCGTCCTCGACCGCCTCGAGGGCCGAGAGAATCACCTTCTCCGTCTCCTTGTACTGCACGGGGTATCGTGACATGGCCCAATTCCGGGGTGCTGGGTGACAGCGAGCGAATCGGGCAATTCGAAGGCCTGCGGACGTGTGGTCCGCCGGCCACAGGCCCGACACTTCCTGCAGTGTCGTCGGCGACGCGGCCCGACGGTGGTTCAAGGACTTGCGTTCGCCGGCAGCGCCACGACACGCGAGCCGTGAAGGAGCGTGCCACAAGAAGCGCGAAGAAGTGGGTCACTTTCTACCGAACGAGGTGACCTCTTTGCACAGGTCTGTGCCGCGTACGGCGGCCGGAGTAGGTTCAGGGCGGCCAAATTCGAGGGCTTCCGGATCACGATCGGGAGGTGCCCATGCCCGGATGGGAGGACTGGTTGATCGGGATTCCGGTTCTGATCTTTCTCATCCTCGTCTTCGTCCTCGAAGTTGCGGACGGATGATCACGCTCGTGGAAGGAGGGCGACGTTGCACGTGAGCTTCGGGTCGGTGAACGCGCTCGGCGAGGTGGAGAACCCCGGCTCGGGGGACTGGGCCGTCCAGAAGGGAGACGCCGGGTCGTTCAGGATCGCCGTGAACGTGGCGTCTCAGGCCTTCCCCGTGGTCATGGCCACGGGTTCGATCACGAGCGACGATCTCGCGGCCGACAACGTCGTGACGGTGCAGGTCGAAACCCCGCAGGTGTTCACCGTCGCCTCGCGCGACGTCGCCGGATGGGCGGAGAACCAGCTTCAGGACGCCGCGTTCTCCTTCGTCGCCTACTGGCCGTAAGGGGTCGCCCGGGCGGTCGCCCCGACGATCAGTCGGGTGTCCGCACGTACTTCGTCAGCCCCCCCTCCGCCTCCTCGCGCGAGTTCGGCCCCTCCGCCGCGTAGACGTTGCCATCCGCGTCGACGGCGACGCCCTCGCCCGCGGCGCCCAGCGGGTTGTCGGGCGATTCGTGCGGCGGGATGAACGCCGTCACCCGGTCCTCGCTCGCGTGCCCGATCCGCACACCCGTCATCCAGCCGTCGTGGTTGCGCGGGTTCGACTCCGAGTCGATCGCATAGAGCGTGTCATCGGCGGTGATGAAGAGCCCGCTGATCCGCCCGAACGAATAGTAGGAGTCGAGGTAGTTGCCGTCCTGATCGAAGATCTGGATGCGGTGGTTCCCACGGTCGGCGACGAACAGCCGGCCCTGCGAGTCGAAGGCGAGCGCGTGCGGCGTCCTGAACTGCCCGGGCCCATCCCCGATGGTGCCCCACTCCTTGATGAAGTTCCCCTCGCTGTCGTACTTGAGGATCCGTCCGGTCGCGCCCTCCGGGACGCGCGAGTTCTGACCGCTGTGTCCGTCGGAGACGAAGATGTCGCCGTTCGGCGCGGTGATGACGTCGCACGGCTCGTTCAGCTGACCCGGCCCGCTTCCGGGGTCGCCCGCCCGCCCGAGCTCGAGGAGGATCTCGCCTTCGGGGCTGAACTTGATGACCCGGTGTCCCTTGTCCTCGGTTCCCTGCGAGTCGGTGATCCACACGTTGCCGTCGGCGTCGACGTGGATCCCGTGGGGGAGGACGAAGAGCCCGGCCCCGAAGCTCGCGAGCACCTCGCCGGTGTTCCGATCGAACTTGACGACCGGGTCGACGAGGTTTTCGGCGCAGCCGCCCGCGAGCATGACGCCGCCGCACCGGTCGTACGCCCATACGTGCCCGTCGATCGGGTCGATGTCGACCCCCGCGGTCGAGCCCCACTCGCGCCCGTCCGGCAGGGGACCCCAGCCCTTGATGACGCTCGGGGTCGGGTTGGGGAGCCCGGGGCCCGTCGGGGAGACTTCCGGGCCGGCCGCCTGAGGCGAGGCGGGGCCCGGCAGGGCGAGCGCCGCCAGCAGGGCGATCGATGCCGAACCACGGGCAATCTGTCTCATTGCGGGCACGTGTTCGTCGACGGGTCGCGGGTCGGTCATGGTTCTCCTCGGCTTCGCAGGGTGATCGATACGTCATCGTTCCCGCGGGACGGCCCGCTCGTCAATGGGGCCTATTCCGGGAAGGGCCCGCCACCTCGTGACCTCGTCGGGGTCACTCCTCGAGTGCGGGTTCGTCCTCCGTAGCGGCCATCCGGATCTGTTCGTCGACGTACGCGGCAAAGTCCTCGTGAAACTCCCCGCGCGCGCCGCTCCAGTAGGCATCGAAGTACTTCGTGCGCGCGAACATCCTGATCACGAGTGCGTACGAGTGTCCGATCTCCTCATCGAAGAGTCCCGCCTTCGCGAGGTTGAACTGCAATTCGTAGAGGCGGAAGAAGGACTGGTAGAAGGTGTGTCGACGAGCGGCGTCGTCGGACTCGAACTCGCGGATCTGGCTCCAGATCTCCGCCAGCCGATCGTTTGCCGTCACGTCCATGATCGCGGTCCGGGATGCGAGAAGGAGGTCTTTCGTCATTTCGGCCCGCGTGACCCGCGTGCTTTCCCGCACCTGTCGGGCCAGGTAGAACAGTGTGATGACGACGGCGAGCGCTCCCGTGATCTCGCCGACCGCGCCGATGGCGTCCCAGTTCGGCGTCACTCCCGCCACTCCCAGCCGCGGAGCTCGTAGTATCGACGGCGCGGCGTCGCGTCGAACGGGTCGATCCCGTTCCTGGCGCACCAGGTGAAGTGGAACGCGAGCCCCGCCATGACGGGAAGGGCGACGACGGTGAGCGCCCAGTGTCCGAGCCACCGATAGGCGGCGAGGGTGAGGCCGGCGACGATGCCCCATTTGACGGCCAGCCGACACCACGGGGTCTCGGTCTCGAAGACCCCGAAGATCGAGGTCCCGAGCACGTGGAGCACGAACAGAGCGGCCAGCTCTACTTCGATACCCATCCTCATCTCCCGTCCGGAGAAACCCAGCGCACCCAGCCCCCGACCTCCGGCACCTCGTGGTCCGAGCGTGACCGGTCGATCGCCCACTCGATGGTCTCCGGCTCGCGTGCCGCAGGAGTGCAGAGATACCTCGGGTCGGGGGTGATCCACACGCGAGCGAGATCGAGCCGGTCGGCGTCCCAGCATGTCTGCACGGTCGGGTCGGCGTCGACGAGCCCGTCGGTGTGCCGCTCGCACGCGTCCCGCAGCAGCGCCAGCTGCTCGTCGGTGATGTCGAGGAGCTCCCGGTCGTGCAGGGCGCCGGCCAGATCGCCGCCACGGCGGCCGTGTCCAGGGTCGCGTCCGTCGTTCAAGCGCCGTGCATCGTGGAAGAGCGCGAACCACTCGACGACGACGAGATCCGCCCCGGTATGGGGGGCGAGCCGGCGCCCGTTCGCGAGCACGCGGCCCCAGTGACGGAACCCGTGGATCCCGTCCCACCGCAGCGCGTAGCGCGCCATGATCTCTCGAAGCACGGCCTCGGTCACCGGCGCCTCCCGCGTGTCGGCCCCTGCATCAGTCGTACGCGGGCGTGTACATGAGCGACCGGACGTGCGTCTCGAAGTCGGCCGGCCGGCGTGCGGCGGCGAGCCCCTGCTCGTACGCGACCTCCGCCACGGCGCTGGCGATCGACGCCGAGACGTCGCGGATCTCGGTGAGAGGCGGGTATACGCGTCCCTGGGCCAGAGACGCCCGGGTCACACGCGAATGCAGGGCGTCCGCCGCCGCGAGAAACATCTCCTCCGTGACTCGAGTCGCCCCGCTGGCTACGACGCCGAGTCCGACGCCGGGGAAGATGTAGACGTTGTTGGCCTGGCCCGGCACGAGGGTGCGTCCGCCGATTTCGACCGGGGGGAAGGGGCTTCCGCTCGCGTACACGGCGCGCCCACCCGACCACTCGTATGCCTGCCGTGCCGTGCACTCGGCACGTGAAGTCGGGTTCGACAGCGCGAACAGGATCGGATTGTCGTTCAGGTCGGCCATCCGCGTCACGATGTCGCGATCGAAGGTCCCGCCACGTCCCGTCGCCCCGACCAGCGCGGTCGGGCGGAGCGAGTCGATCGCGCCCACGAGATCCGTTTCGGCGTGCTCGTGCGCGTACGGCGCGCTCTGCTCGCGATACCCGCCGCGTCCGGCGACGATCAGCCCCTTGCTGTCGACGAACCAGCAGCGCCGCCGGGCCTCGTCCCGGTCGAGTCCCGCGCGCACGAGGGCGCGCACGAGGAGGTCGGCGATCCCGTTGCCGGCGGACCCGGCCCCCAGAAAGAGGAACGTGTTGTCGGACAGCGCGCGCCCGGTGATCCGGGTCGCGGCCATCAGCCCGCCCAGCGCGACCGCGGCCGTGCCCTGAATGTCGTCGTTGAAGCACCGCGCCCGGTCCCGGTAACGCTCGAGCAGCCGGTACGCGTTCGGTGTGAGGAAGTCCTCGAACTGGATGATGGCGTCGGGAAACACGGTGCCGACCGCGTCGACGAGCTCGTCCAGGAGCTCGTCGTATTCCTCCCCGGTGGCCCGCGGCCGGCGAAGACCGAGATAAAGGGGGTCCTCGCGCAGCTCGGCGTTGTTCGTCCCGACGTCGAGCGTGATCGGAAGGCACCGCCCGGGGTGGATTCCGCCGCACGCCGTGTACAGCGACAGCTTGCCGACGGGGATCGCCATCCCGTTCGCGCCGAGATCGCCGAGCCCGAGGATGCGCTCACCGTCCGTCGCCACGATCACCGAGACGTCGTCCGCCGGCCAGTTCCGCAGCACGTCGGCCACGCGTCCGCGATCGTCGACCGTCAGGTAGAGGCCGCGTGGGCGCCGGTAGATGTGTCCGTACTCGAGCGCCGCTTCGCCCACGGTGGGCGTGTAGATGATCGGCATCATCTTCTCGATGTGGTCGATCACCACCCGGTAGAAGAGCCGCTCGTTCCGGTCCTGGAGCGAGATCAGGTAGATGTAGCGCTCGAGGTCGTTCGCCTTTCGCCCGAAGTTCTCCAGGACGCGTGCGATCTGCTCGTCGAGCGTCGAGACCCGCGGAGGCAGGAGCCCGCGCAGCCCCAACCGATCGCGCTCGGCGTCGGTGAAGGCCGTCCCCTTGTTGAGGGCGGGGTCGTGGATGGCCCGGATGGCCTCATGGTGGTCGGACACGTACACCTCGTCGGCGGTCGTCGGACATTCCCGCACAAGGTTCGGACTCTCGACCGGCTGCACAACGCGCGGGGGAGACCCGACCTCGTTGACGCCCTCGTCCGGGGTCCCGTACCCTTCGGCTCGATCCGCCAGCACGGTCAACCGAGCCAGCGAGACGCACATGGAAACCGGCACGGTCACTCCCCCCTCGGCGACCCTCGACCCTCCCGAGGTACTCGAAGCGCGGGAGGATCTGGCGGCCTGCCACCGGATCACCGTACTCGAGAGTCTGCACGAGGGGACGTGGAACCAGTTCAGCTGCAAGGTCCCCGGGAGGCCCGGTCACATCCTGCTCACGCCGGGGATGACGCACTTCTCCCGCGTGACGGCGAGCAGCCTCGTCGAGCTGGACCCCGAAGGGCGGGCCGTCGCGGGTGAGGGCCGGCTGAACCAGAGCGCGTGGGCCATTCACCACCCCATCCACTCCGCGCGTCCCGACATCGCGTGCATCCTCCACGTACACCCCCCCTACGGTACCGCGCTGTGCTCGACCGAGGGCTGGCGGCTCGACGAGCGTGGAAGCCAGAACGCGGGTGTCTTCCACCGAAACGTCGCCTACTTCGGGTACGAGGGGATCGTGACGGGTGAGGATGAAGGCGAGCGGATGGTCGCCGCGCTCGGCGATCGACGGGTTCTGTTCATGGCCAACCACGGAGTGCTGGTCGTCGCGGACACGATCGAGAAGGCGATGCTCTTTCTCTACCAGCTCGAGCGCGCGTGCATGAACGAGTGGCTGGTGCACGCGATGGGGCGGTCGCTCGCGCAGATCCCGACCGCCGCGGCCGAGCGCAACGCGGCCATGTCCGAAGGGGTGCCGGGCGAGGCAGGTTATCTGGAGGCCATGAAGGACGTGTTGCGCGCCGAGGGCCAGGACTTCGCGAGCTGATCGATGCGCGACTTTCGGTACGCGGCTCCGACGAGTCTCGCCGACGCGACGTCGATCCTGCTCGGGGGCGGCGAGGTGCGGATCCTGGCCGGCGGTACGGATCTGTTGCCGCGGATGAGGGACGGCTCGGTCGTCGCCGATACCGTCCTCGACGTGAAGCGGGTTCCCGGGATGCTCGACATCGTGCGTGTCGACGGCGGGCTCCGTCTCGGCGCGGCCGTCCCGTTTCACCGCATCCGCGACGACCCGCGGATCGTCCGGGCCTACCCCGCGCTCACGGATGCGGCGCGGATCGTCGGAGGGTGGCAGATCCAGGCGCGGGCCTCGGCCGGGGGAAACCTGTGCAACGCCTCGCCAGCGGCGGATACGACCCCGGCGCTGATCGTCGAGAGAGCGAGTTGCCGGATCGTCGGTCCCGAGGGCGAGCGGCTCGTGCCGGCCGCCGGGTTCTGCACGGCGCCCGGCCGGACGGTCCTCGAGTCCGGCGAGCTTCTCACGAGCCTCGAACTGCCGGCGCCCGAGGAGCGCGCCGGGTCCCGGTATGTCCGCTTCATCCCCCGAAACGAGATGGACATCGCCGTCGCCGGCGCAGCGGCGTGGGTGCGTCTCGACGAGGACGGGAAGACGGTCGCGGATGCCCGCGTGGCGCTGGCCGCCGTCGCCCCGACGGCGGTCGAGGCGCCGGACGCGGCCGTCTCGCTGATCGGCGGCCCGGCGACCGAGGCCGCCTTCGCGGCGGCGGGCGAGATCGCGCGCGAGGCCGCACGGCCGATCACCGACATGCGAGGTCCGGCAGATTATCGACGTCACCTCGCGGGCGTTCTCGTGAAGCGCACGCTCGCGGGGGCGGCGGATCGCGCCGCCGGCGGATCGCGCGAACCGATTCTGTTCGGGAACCGGGACCGGTGAGGGGAAGGGAATAGGTTCGTGAAGATCCATGTTCGCGCCACCGTGAACGGTGAACCGGCGGAGTTCCTGTGCGAGGCACGGGAGAGCCTGCTCGAGGTGGTGCGCGAGACGCTCGGCCTCACGGGCGCCAAGGAAGGGTGCAACAACGGCAACTGCGGGGCGTGTACGGTGCTGCTCGACGGGGTCCCCGTCGATGCCTGTCTCGTCCTGGGGGCCGAAGCAGAGGGCGCGGACGTCACGACGGTCGAGGGGATCGCGGAAGCCGGGCGGCTGCACCCCATCCAGCAGAGTCTGCTGGAGCATGCCGGTCTCCAGTGCGCGATCTGCACGCCCGGCATCGTGGTCACGGCGAAAGCCCTGCTCGACCGGAACCCCGATCCGACCGAACGGGAGATCCGCTTCGAGCTCGCCGGCAACATCTGCCGCTGCACCGGTTACGACAAGATCGTGCGATCGGTGCAGGATGCGGCGAGGAAGCTCGCCGCGGAGAGGATCGAGGAGACGTCCGCATGACCGACTCGCCGAGCGATGCCGCGACCGACTACGCACCCTCTCGCGTGATCGCCGACCCGGACCTCCGCTACGAGGTCATCGGCACCCGGCCCGTCCGCCACGATGGGGTGGACAAGGTGGTCGGGAGGGCCGTGTACGGGAACGACGTACGGTTGCCCGGGTTGCTCCACGGCGCGGTTCTCCGCAGCCCGCACGCCCACGCGCGCATCGTGTCGATCGATGCGTCTGCGGCGGAGGCTCTACCCGGCGTGAAGGCCGTCGCAACGTCGGCCGACCTCCCCGATCTCACCGACTGCTGGACAAACCTCGGCGAAGTGGCGATCAACCTCGCCCACCTCGGCGCGAACTGCCTCGCGCGTCGGAAGGCGTTGTATCGGGGACACGCGGTCGCGGCGGTCGCGGCGACGAGCGCGCACGTGGCGCGAGAGGCGCTATCCGCGATCCGGGTCGAATACGAGGTGCTGCCGGCGGTCACGGACGTCCTCGAGGCGATGGAGGATGACGCGCCGCTTCTCCACGACGACGTGTTCACCGACTCGATGGGATCGTCGTCCGAGCACCCCAGCAACGTGTCGAGGCACCTTGTCTTCGAGCAGGGCGACCCGGAGCGCGCGTTCGCCGAATGCGACCTCGTGATCGACCGCGACTTCCGCACCGCGAGCGTCCACCAGGGGTACATCGAGCTGCCGGTCGCCACCGCGCAGTGGAGCGCCGACGGTCGCCTCACGGTGTGGGCCTCGACCCAGGGGTCGTTCACGACGCGACAACAGATCGCCGGCGTGCTGCGGATCCCGATCTCCGACGTGCGCGTGATCCCGTGCGAGATCGGCGGCGGCTTCGGAGGGAAGATCACCCTGTACCTCGAGCCGGTGGCCGCGATCCTGAGCCGGAAGACGGGCCGGCCGGTCAAGATCCAGATGACGCGGGCGGGGGTCTTCCAGGGGACGGGTCCGACGCCAGGGTCGGTGGTTCGGGTCGGTCTCGGCGTGAAGGATGGGAGGCTGCACGCCGGACGCGCGTGGCTCGCTTACGATGCGGGAGCATTCCCGGGCGGGATGATCGGGGCGGGGTGCGCCTGCGTGTTCAGCTGCTACGACATCCCGAACGCTCGCGTCGTCGGCTACGACGTATGCGCGAACAAGCCGAAGACGCAGGCCTACCGCGCGCCCGGCGCGACGCAGGCCGCATTCGCCACCGAGACCGTCATCGACGAGCTGGCGGCGGCGCTCGGTGTCGATCCGATCGACTTTCGGCTCGACAACGCCGCCGTCGAGGGCACGACGCGCGTCGACGGCACCGTATACCCCCGGATCGGGTTCGTCGAGACCCTGCGGGCCGCGAGGCGGCATGAGCACTACACGGCGCCGCTCGACGGACCGTCCGCCGGCAGAGGGGTCGCGGCCGGGTTCTGGTTCAACATCGGGCTCAAATCGAGCGCGAACGTCCACTGCAACCCCGACGGCACGGTCATGCTCGTGATCGGATCGACGGACATCGGGGGCTCGCGCACGTCGATCGCGATGCAGCTCGCCGAGACTCTGGGGATCTCGGCGGAATCGGTCCACCCGCAGGTCACCGACACGGACAGCGTCGGGTACACGGACGTGACGGGAGGGAGTCGCGTGACGTTCGCGACCGGGCTCGCCGCGCACGAGGCCGGGCTCGACCTGATCGCCCAGATGCGCGACCGCGCGGCCTTCATCTGGGGGTGCGAGACCCACGACGTGACATTCGACGCCGGCGTGTTCGGCGGACCCGATGGCCGCTCGCTGACGTTTGCCGGGCTGGCCGCCGAGCTCCCGGGCAGTGGAGGACTTCTGACGGCGCGGGCGACCGTCGACGCCGTCGGGCCCACGAACGGGTTCGGCGTCCACATCGCCGATGTCGATGTCGACCGCGAGACGGGGAAGGTGAGCGTCACCCGCTACACCACCGTCCAGGATGCGGGCAAGGCGATCCACCCCAGCTACGTGGAGGGGCAGATGCAGGGCGGCGCGGTGCAGGGGATCGGGTGGGCGCTGAACGAAGAGTACGTCTTCGACGAACGCGGCCATATGGAGAACCCGACGATGCTCGACTACCGCATGCCCACCGCTCTGGACGTGCCGATGATCGACACGGTGATCGTCGAGGTGCCGAACCCCATGCATCCGTTCGGTGTGCGGGGCGTGGGGGAGACCCCGATCGTGCCGCCTCCCGCCGCGATCGCGAACGCCGTGCACGCGGCGACCGGCCTGCGGTTGCGGGTGCTCCCGATGTCGCCGCCGAGGGTCCACGAGGCGCTCGTGCAGGCGGGGGCGGACGAGGACGCCGGAGGTCGATAGTGGCTACTCTCTACCTTCCCCCGCAGATGCGCGACCTGACGGGCGGGGACGAGGCGATCGAAGTCCCGGCCGGCACCCTGCGCGAAGTCGTCGCCCGTGTCGATCGACGGTTCCCGGGGTTCGCGGCGCGCGTGATCTCGGAGGGCGGCGTGATGCCGGGTCTGGCGTTCTCGATAGACCACTCGATCACGTCGCTGGGGCTCCACGCACGTGTGAGCGAGGAGAGCGTCGTGCACATCGTCCCGGGGGTCGCCGGCGGCTGAGCCCCCGCCGGGCCCGGTCCGGCGTCCCGGATCGGCACCAGCGTGCCCCGATCCCGGTCTTTCGGGCGCGCGCGGCCTGCCCCCGCAAGTCGATCCGGGCCTTATGGTTGCGCCGGAAGCTACGCGTGGCGCGGCGATCCGCCATCTGCGGCCGGGTTGCACGGCACCGAGAGAGTACCTCAGCTTTCGGACCCTGCGTTACAGGACCCCAGCCGGAAGAGGTGCATGTCATGATCTCGTTCGAGCCGATCGGGAGGTTGAGGGGGGACGATCGGGGCGGGGTGGGAGTGTTCGTCGCCATCGGGCTGACCGTGTTCATCGGGTCGGCGGCCATGGCGATCGACATGGGACATGCGCTCAACGTGCGGACGGAATCGCAGAGGGTCGCGGATCTGGCCGCGATGGCGGGAGTGGCCGCCTTCATCCACGCCCCCGGCAATATCGACCCGACGGCGAGGGCGTGGGCCACCCAGTTCGCGGCGCAGAACACGGTCGACCAGCAGGTCGTGACGCTCAATCCGGCGGCGGATGTGGAGGTCGACCTGGTGAACGAGCGGGTCCGGGTCACGGTCCACCACACGGTGGCGCGTGGGAACCCCGTGCAGACGATCTTTGCCCGCGTCCTGGGGATCAACACCCTCGATGTGGTAACGACGGCGGTGGCCCAGGCGACGCCCGCGCTGGGAGTCAACTGCGTCCTCCCCCTGCTTCTGGCCGATCGCTGGGAGGAGAACGGGGCCCCCGGAGATCCCGACTACTATGACCCCGGGATCGATGACTACGAGGCGTGGAACCCGGACGGGAGCAACGACGATACGTATACCGGCTACTCGCAGGACGACATCGGGACCATCATCAGCATCAAGCACAATACCGGGCCGGGTGACGCGAACCCCAGCTGGTACTACCCGATCGCGGCGGGCGGCCTGTTCGGGGGCGCCAACTACCGGGAGCACATCTACACGTGTCCCGACAACTCGGGCGGCTACTACATCGGCCAGCAGCTCCCCACCGAGCCCGGCAATATGGTCGGGCCCACCAATCAGGGGTTCGACCTGCTCGTGGACATGGACCCGACCGCACAGTGGGACTTCAATCAGAACTGCATCGTCACGGTGATCGGGGAAACGTGTCGCGGAAGCCCCCGGCTGAGGCCGATGCCGATGTTCGACCCGACCGATACCCCCGATCCCGGCCGCAAGCCGGCCACGATCACCAACTTCGCGGGCGTGTTCGTGCTGGGAACTCAGGGGAACAGCGTGAACGTCGTGTTCGCGGGCTACACGGCGTTCCAGCCCGCGGGGGGCGGGAACAACGCGTCGCCGACTCCCTTCAAGTTCATCCGTCTGGTCGAATAGAGCGGCGGCCGCCGCGGCGGCTCGCTACGGATACCGCACGCCCGTGAGCGTCTCCGACTCGGTCCAGAGGCGCTCGCGGGTCGCGGCGTCGCGTGCCGCCGGGTCGACCTGCGCGGGCGCAGGGTAGCCCCGGAACTCGAACGCCCCGTCGGGTCCGATGTACGCGCCGCCCTTCACTTCGGGGTCGGTCTGCGCGCGGAGCTGCGACAGGGCGCCCTGCTCGACGGGCATCGCGACGACGCGCGCGCCGACCCGCATGAGTTCGTTGTGTCTCTGTAGATCCGTCGCGGTCCCGCCGGGGTGCGCCGCGACCGAGAGCGTCCGTGAGTCGGCGGCGCGGAGTCGTCGGTCGAGCTCGAGCGCGAACATGAGACACGCGAGCTTGCTCTGTCGGTAGGCACGAAAGCGCCGATAGGGGGTCTCGCCGGTGAAGCTCTCGAAGTCGATCCGCGCCCCGCGGTGAGCCATGCTGGCGAGCGTGACGACCCGTGCCCCGGGGGTGCGTTCGAGGGTGCCGAGCAGGAGCCCCGTGAGCGCGAAGTGACCGAGGTAGTTGACGCCGAACTGGAGCTCGAACCCGTCCCCGGTGCGGTCGAACGGCGGGAACATCACGCCCGCGTTGTTGACGAGAAGGTCGAGCCGCTCGTACCCCTCGCGGAATCGCGACGCGAACTCGTCGACGCTCGCGAGCGACGCCAGATCCAGCCGCATCGTGTCGAACTCCGCCCAGCCCGTCTCGGACTCCAGCCGCTCGCGGGCCGCGGTCGCGCGCCCCTCGTCCCGGCACGCAAGGACGACCCGACAGCCCTTCCGGCCGAGGACGCGGGCGTTCTCGAGACCGAGTCCCGCGTTGGCGCCCGTGACGATCGCCACCCGGCCCGTCTGATCCGGGATGTCGGCCGCCGTCCATCGCCGATGCCGCTTCACGCGCGCGCCGCCTCCCGGTGCAATAGGTTCGTTCGCCATGAGACCTCCGACCACGGACGAGTACGACGAATACTATGGCGCCTATGTAGGTCGCGTCCCTGACCGACCCGTGCTGGATGTGCTCGCGGAGGCGCCGGATGCGCTCGGGGCGGTGCTCGATCGCGTCCCCGTATCGCGAGAGACGTTCGCCTACGCGCCGGACAAGTGGACCGTCCGCGAGGTGGTCGGGCACATCCTCGATACCGAGCGCGTGTTCGGCTACCGGGCGCTCCACATGGCCCGATCCGACCCCGCGGCGCTCCCGGGAATGGACCAGCTCGTATGGGCGGCCGGCTCGAACGCGGCCAGCCGGCCCCTGGCCGACCTGCTTCGCGAGTTCCGCGCGCTCCGCGAGTCGCACGTCGCGCTGTTCTCCTCGTTCGACGACACGATACTCGGCCGCGAGGGCGTGGCGAGCGGGGCTCGCTTCACGGTCCGCGCGCTCGTGTTCGTCGTCGCCGGGCACGAGATCCACCACCGTGGCGTCCTCGAGGACCGCTACGTCACCGCACGTTCCTGATGTCGCCCGTCGACCTGTTCTACTCCCGACCGGGCTGAACGAGCTGCAAACGCACCCGTGAGGTGCTGGAATCCCGCGCCATCCCCATCGCTCGTGAGCGCTCGACGACCCGGGACCCCCTCGCCGATGACGACGTGCGAACGCTGCTCGCCGAGGTCGATACGGTGCTGATCGCGCGGGGCCGGAGCGCCCGCGAGGTCGCGGCCGCCGACGTGACGCTCGACGATCTGAAGGGAAGGAGCGGGAAGTACCGGGCTCCGATTCTGCGTATCGGATCGACGCTCGTGGTGGGGTTCAACCGGCCGCTGCTCGAGCGGATGGTCGAACCTACGGCGTAGAACGCGGCGGGTCCGCGAGGCGCAGCAGGCGATCGTCGCCGATGCGGATGGTGAGGCCTCGGATCTGGCCGAAGCGGTAGCCGATGCCGATCGTCGGGAGCTTGAAGAACAGGATCTTCGGGCGCTGCTCAAAGCCGAAGATCGCGCCCACCTCGAAGAACCGGTCGACCGTGACGGGGCTCCCGTCCGACGAGACGAACGCGATCGAGCTCCAGAGCAGGGTCTGCTTCATATAGATCCCGGCATCCGGCTGCGCGTTTCCGATCTTGAACCAGAGCGGGTGCCGCGCGTCCCCGTACAGCTCGAGGCCCGACGCCGTCGCGTCGCCGTCCTGTGGTCCGATCGCCGCGTGGTAGGACACCTGCGGCTCGAGCCCGAGCTCGAACCCCGCGGCGGGGAACACCAGCTCGGCGGCCAGACCGGTGCCGAACAACGGCCCGCGACGGTCCTCGGTGATCCGCCCGACACCCATGTCGACGAACGGACGCATCAGCGACCGGTCTCCGATCGGCACGACGACCTCCACCCCCGGGACGAACGAGGCGATCCGGAGGTTGCCGGGGACATCGTCCAGGTCGTGGAACTCGCTCGTGAACTGGATCCCGATGCGTAGCCGGACTCCCCAGGGGTGCTCTCGCCACGACCACAGCTCGACCGTGGGCCGAAACAGGATCTGGAAGGCGCTCCGGTCCGCCACCGTCGTCGACGAGAACCCCTCGGTCGGCGGGATCACGAACGGTACCGGGTCCTCGGTATCGATCTCCGGAAGCTCCGGTGGTTGTGCCGTTAGAGGGGTCGCCGGCAGCACCAGTGCGAGGGCTGCAAGTGCCCGTCTCCGAAAACCGCCCGGGGGCGACGTCACGCTCATGACGGGAAAGTAACCGCTCGCCCCCGGACCTTCCCAAAGAACCGATAAATCGCGAAATTCTTCCGCGTGATTCGGTGCCGATCCACCTTGCCCGATCGGTCCACCTCTCTTCAGAGGGTGCAGGGTTACAATTCGTGTTGCTGGTGCCAACGGTGCTCCGTCCGAGCCCGATCGCGGGTGTCGGACTGTTCGCCACCATGAGGATCCCCGCCGGCCAGCGGATCTGGGTGTTCGACCCGGCCGTCGACTGGCGGCTGAGCGGTGACGAGCTTGCCGCGTTCCCCGAGCCATGGCTGTCACTGCTCCGACAGTGGTGCTACGAGGAGTCCGACGACGTCTTCGTGCTCTGCGGTGACAACGCCAAGTTCATGAACCATTCGTTCGAGCCCAACTGTCTCGACGAGCCTCCCGACGTGACGATCACGCTGCGCGATATCGCGGCCGGGGAGGAACTCACCTGCGATTACCGTGTCGTCGATCGGCAGTCCGCGCGCGATGGCCTCGAGGCCTGGCGCCCCGCCGTCAGCGATGACGGCAACACCAGACGGCTTGCGAGCCGCCGACAAGGAGTGAGCGAACAATGGAGAAGGTAGACGTCGTCGTCCGGAAGATCGTTCGGATCGAGATCGACGGGACGCACCCCTACGACCGGATCGCCCGTCCGCGGCGCGGTGAGCGAGAGCCGTGGGCGCGCGGCGAGTGGGACGACGATGACGATGGCGACGATGAGGATTGGGGCGACGACGATTATGACGAAGATGATGAGGATTGGGACGATGACGAGGATGACGAGGACTGGGAGGACGACGAGGACGACGACTATTCCGGCCGTCGCGGGGGAGGCGGCCCGCGCCGGCGCAGATCGTCCTGGAACTGAGCGGCGCTGACCGCCGCCGGGGCTGTCGGGGGACGCGCTGATGACGCGCCCCCCCCGGCGCCCCCCCGGCATTCAATCCGGGGAGGGCGTCACTTGAGCCAGCCCTTCCGCCACATGTAGAGCACGAAGCCGCCTCCCACCGCCAGCATCAGCCCCAGCGCGAACGGGTAGCCCCAGCGCCACCCCAGCTCGGGCATGTTCAGGGGCGACACGCTCGGGTCGAAGTTCATCCCGTACAGACCCGCGATGAAGCCCAGCGGGATGAAGATCGTGGCGATGATCGTGAGGACCTTCATCACCTCGTTCATGCGGTTCGACACGACGGTCATGTAGGTGGCCATGAGATCGCCCGTCAGCTCGCGGAAGCTGTCGACGAGGTCGTTGATCCGCAGGACGTGGTCGTACACGTCCCGCAGAAACAGACGCGTCTCCTCATCGATGAGCGGGTGCAGGTCGCGGCTCAGGCTCTGGAAGACGTCGCGGTGTGGCACGATCGACTTGCGGAGCGAGATCAGCGCGCGACGGTTGCGGTGCAGCGACTGTGCCACCTGCGGATCCGGGTCGCCGAGCACGACCTCCTCGAGCTCGTCCAGGTGGTCGCCGATCGTGTCGATGGCGGGGAAGTACGAATCGACGACGGCATCGAGCAGAGCGTAGGCGAGGTAGTCCGCCCCCCGGCTGCGGATCCGCCGGCCATCTTCGCGCAGCCGGGCGCGGACCGCGTCGAAGCAGTCTCCCTCACGCTCCTGGACGGTAAGGACCCACCCCTCGCCGAGGAACAGGCTGAGCTGCTCGGTCGCCGGATCGTTCGGGTACGCCATCCGCGTCACGACGAACAGCTCGCTCTCGTAGGATTCGACCTTGGCGCGCTGGCCGAGGTTCGCGACGTCCTCGAGCGCGAGCGCGTGCAGCCCGAGGTGCTCGCCGAGCCCGCGCAGCTCCTCCCCCTGGCCGAGGCCCACGAGGTCGATCCACACGACGGGCCACTCCTCGAGCCACCGGGGGATCTCGCGGACGTCGATGGACGGGGCTTCCCGGATCCGCTCCGGGCTCACCCCGATGACGCGGAGTACGGCCGGTGGCGCATCGGCATCGAACGTGAGCGTTCCGGGCGCGGCGCCGGGGGCGGTGCGCCTGCGGGGCCCACGGAACACCCGCTTGCGACCGCCGCTCACTGCGCACCCGGTTCGCCGGCGCGGCCCCGCCACGCAGCGAGCGCCGCGTCGTCGAAGTGGACGTCCATCTGCGGGAACGCGATGGTGACGCCGGCGTCCCTGAGCGCCCACCAGATCGCCTCGTGCAGATCCGACATGCGGCGCGTCCGCTGCCAGGGGTCGTCGATCCACACCGACACCTCGAAGTCGACCGACGACGCGCCGAACGCCTTCATGAGCACGACCGGATCATGCGTTCTTTCGCGCCATTCGAGGGCCGCGGCGGCCTCTTCGAGCGTCTCGCGGACCAGCGCCATGTCCGACGAATAGACTACGCCCACCACAACCCTCAACCGGCTCAGCGCGTCCCGCAGGGTGAAGTTCCTCACCGTGCTCTGCACCAGGATCGAGCTCGGGATGATCAGGTCCTCCTCGTTGAGCGTCCGCGCGATCGCGGCCCGGATCCCCATCTCCTTCACCTCGGCGATCTGGCCGTCGATCTCGATGATGTCGCCGGGCTTGATGCTGCGCTCGAGCAGGAGGAGAATCCCGCTGATGAAGTTGCCCACGACGTTCTGCATCGCGAACCCGAGGGCGACGGCGAAGAGCGCCCCGGCGGCGAACAGCGCGGCCAGCTCGACCCCGAGCGTCTGAAGAGCGGCGAGAAAGCCGATCAACATGATCCCGTACTGGATCAACCGGATCGTCGAGCGCACGCTCCCGCGTGCGATTCCTTCCGTACGCCGGGTGATGATCCGGTTGAGGATCGATCCGACGAGCCGCGCGAAGATCAGGGAGGCGAGAAAGATGGCGCTCGCCATGACGAGGTGCGCCAGCGTCACGTCGTTGCCGCCGATGCGGAACAGGACGCGAGACCAGGTCTGTAGAGCGGCCAGGGTGCCCGTCGCGGCGATCATGGGATCAGACTATACCGCCCGCGTTGCCGGAAACAAACGTTCCCACCCGTTGACCGTCCGGTCGGACGCTTCTCATCTTCCCCCGACCCCGTTCCCCGCACCCGGAGCACATGCGCATGAGCACGCACCGTCGACGTCCGGCTCTTCCCGTCATCTCCCCTGTCCTCGTGGCCCTGATCGGGTTCGCCGCCGCCTGCAGCGAAGCGGGAGGCGGGTCGGCGGCCATGCCGGTGGTCACCGAGGGCGACTGGGCGGTCATCACCGGCAACCTGGCGGGGCAGCGCTACGCGGCGCTCGACCAGATCGACGCCGCGAACTTCGAGAACCTCGAGGTGGCGTGGACATGGATGGGCGATGCGTATCCGGACGTGAACGCGCGGGCGACCCCGGTCTACGTGAACGGAAAGCTGATCAGCGTGGCCGGCGAGCGTCGGCACGTCGTCGCGACGGATGCCGGCACCGGCGAGGAGCTGTGGAGCTGGGTCGAGCCGGAGACGTTCCGCTGGGAGTACTCGATGCGGAAGAACCACGGCAAGGGCGTCGCGTACGCGAACGTGGGCGGTCGCGACATCGTCTATGTGGTGACCCCGGCCTTCTTCCTCCACGCGCTGGATGCCGAGACCGGCGAGCCCATCGAAGGGTTCGGCGGGGGGGTGGCCATCGAGGGCTTCCCCGAGACGGGGACGGTCGACCTGCTCGCGCACCTCGGGCACGAGTATGACGTGGAGCGCGGGATCCCGCTCGAGACGGGGTACGTCACGAGCTCGTCGCCGGCGATCGTCGTGAACGGCGTCATCATCGTGGGGAACTCGGCCGAGCAGGGGTACAACCAGTCGCGCATCGAGAACGTTCCGGGCGACATCCTCGCGTTCGATGCCGTGACCGGCGCGTTCAGGTGGAAGTTCAACGTGCTGCCGGGCCCGGGCGAGTTCGGACACGAGACGTGGGAGAACGACGCGTGGCAGTGGACGGGCGACATCAGCTCGTGGGCGCCGCTCTCGGCCGATGAGGAGCGCGGGATCGTGTACATCCCGACCAACGGGGCGACGCAGGACTTCTACGGCGGGTTCCGCCCCGGTGACAACCTCTTCTCCACGAGCCTGATCGCGCTCGACGTGCAGACGGGCGAGCGGGTCTGGCACTACCAGCTCGTACACCACGACATCTGGAACTACGACACGCCGCAGGTCCCGGTGCTCATGGACGTCACGGTCGACGGCCAGCAAGTCCCCGCGGTCGTCCAGGTGACGAAGCAGGCGTTCGCTTACGCGTTCAACCGCGAGACGGGCGAGCCGATCTGGCCGATCGAGGAGAAGCCCGTGCCCGCCGGTCTCATCCCGGGCGAGCATCTTTCGCCGACGCAGCCGCACCCGACCAGGCCGGCGCCCTACGACATGCAGGGGCTGCCCGAGTCGGAGCTCCTCGACTACACGCAGGAGCTGAAGGAGCTCGCGCTCGAGGCGCTCGAGCCCTACGTCTGGGGCCCGTTCTTCCAGCCGCCGCTACACCGCGACAACGATCTCGGGAAGACGGCCGCGCTGTGGTGCCCGGGGGACGTCGGCGGCACGAACATCGACGGGACGCCGGCGGCCGATCCGACGACGGGGATCCTCTACGTCACGTCTCAGAAGGGCTGCTCATCGCGGATCATGGTGCCCGGCGCCGAGCGCGACGCCCGTGAGCCGATGCCCACCGGGACGACGATCAGCAACTACGCGGTCGGCGAGTCGGGCGGTCGCCCGAACGTCGAGGGGCTCGCGATCTGGAAGCCGCCCTACAGCAAGATCACCGCGATCGACATGAATACGGGCGAGCACCTGTGGTGGATCCCGGTCGGCGAGACCCCCGACCGCGTCGCCGAGCACCCCCTCCTCGAGGGGATCGATATCGGCAACACCGGCAGCGGGCGACAGGCGGCGCAGCTCGTGACCGAAACCCTGCTGATGTACACGGGGAACGGTGGGGATGGCACGCCGTACCTGTTCGCGGTCGACAAGGCGACCGGAGAGGAGCTCGGACGCGTCGAGCTCCCCGCCAACCCGCGCTACGGCATCATGTCGTACATGCACGAGGGCCGGCAGCACGTCGTCGTGCAGTCCGACAACCAGCTCACGGCGCTCCGGCTGCCCTAGGAGGCTGCTGAAAAACCCCAGCGGGTCGCGTTACGCGCGCCACAGCCCCGGATCCAAGGAAGAACGGGGGCACCCACCGAAGGTGGGTCGGCATAGCCTAGCTACGTCGAGGAGTTCTGGGGGCACCCGGCCGAAGGTCGGGTCCGGAGACGGGGCTGTGCCGCCGTAACCGTCCACCGTGTTTGCTCACGTCCTTCCTGATGATCGGCGCGGGGGGGTCGCGCGGTTGATCCATCGTCTCTCCTCCTCGCCGTAGCGCTGCTACGACTCCTCGTCGTTCCTTG
>JAWWCR010000040.1:0-30632 GCA_033720355.1 Gemmatimonadota bacterium | reverse complement strand
GGCCGCCGCGCTGCCGGCCTGCCCGCCTCTGCTGCCCCGCTGCGGGCGGACCGCCTCGCCGCCGCCTCGCCGCCGCCTCGCCGCGGCCGTCTATCCCGCCGCGGAGGCCACCCGCGCCGGCCACTCGCGCGCCAGCGCCTCGTTGCCGCGCATCCCGATCTCGAGATCGGCGACGGGGATGTGCTCGTTCACGGTGTGGGCCAAGCGGTCGTCTCCGGGTCCGAAGCCGACGACGGTCATGCCGGCCTCGGCGAAGTGGCCGCCGTCGGTGGCGAACTGCCACACGTCGACCGGCGGCGCCGAGCCGAACGCGGCGCCGAGCGTCTCGACGGCGGCGGTGAGCGCGGGGTGGTCGACGGCGATCGCGTGGGCGGGGTTGTCCGCGGGATAGGTCATCTCGTACCCGACGTAGCTCACACGGTCGTGGGTCGGGATGAGGATGTCGGTCGAGCTACCCTCGATCTCGGCCGCCCGTAGCAACGGAAGGAGACGGTCGCGAAGCGTCTCGGCCGTCTGGGACGGCACGGTCCGGCAGTCGAGGGTGAGCCAGACCTCGCCGGGGATGACGTTCGCGCTGGTCTGGTCTGTCCGGATGAGGGTCGGAGCGATCGTGGCGCGCCCGAGCTCGGGGTGATCCGGGAGGTCGACGTCCTCGAGCGCCGACAGGAATCGCCCGATGACGGTGAGGGGGTTCCGACCGATCTGTGTCATCGACGCGTGCGCCATGACGCCGCGGACGCGGGCCACGATCTCGACCCGGCCGCGGTGGCCGCGACGCACTTCGTTGCGGCTCGGCTCGCCGACGAGCGTGAGATCGGGGCGCAGGGTATCGGCCATGTAGCGCGCGCCGAGACCGCCGACCTCCTCCTGGACGACGCCGGTCACGTAGACGTCGCCCGGAGGCGGCCCGTCGCCGATGAGCCCGGCGACGCCGTAGACCTGGGCGGCGAGCGGCCCCTTTATGTCGACCGCACCTCGACCCCATACGACGCCGTCGACCACCACGCCGCCGAATGGATCGTGCGGCCAATCCGCCGGATCGCCCGCGTCGACGTGATCGAGGTGGGTGTTGAACATCGCGCTCGGCGCCTCGCCCCGACCGCGGATGAGACCGATGACGTTCCCCGCGTCGTCCACCGACACCTCGTCGTACCCGAGCCGCCGCATCTCGTCGGCCACGAGCGCGGCGATCTCGCCCTCCTCGCCAGGCATCGAACGGGTACGGATCAGCCGCTGGAGGAAGTCCACGCAGCCATCGAGTCGGGACATGTCACCTCTCCGGAAGGTCGTCGTTGGGGGGCGTTCGGTAGGCCACAGCATGCGGCGTCGAGGCGTCCGGGGCGAGGCGTCGAGGCGTCCGGGGCGAGGCGTCCGGGCGTCCGGGGCGAGGCGTCGAGGCGTCCGGGGCGAGGCGTCGGTACCGGCGTCAGGAATCGAGGATATCGCGGAGGATCTGGAGTCCGCGCGCGACCTCGAACCGGTCGGCGGCGGCGCCGAGCCCGAGCCTGACACGCGAGGGCACGTGCCCACGACCGGCCGCGAACACCTCCGCCCCGGTGATCGCGACCCCTTCGGCGCGGGCGGCCCGGACGAGCTCGTCGGCCTGCCAGCGTGACCCGGGGTCGAGCCACAGGTGATAGGACGACGGGTGCGTCAGGAACCCGTACCCGGCGAGCGCATCGTGCGCGATCGCCTGGCGGGCGGCAGCCTCGGCGCGCCGCTGGTCGAGCACGGCGGCGGCGGTCCCGTTCACGATCATGCGCGCCCCGGCCTCGCCGAGAAGGGGAGACGCCATCCACATGGTCGACCGGATCGCATCCTCGAGAGGACGGATTCCCGCGGCGGGTGCGCGCACGAAGCCGAGGCGAAGCCCCGGCGCCACCGTCTTCGACAGACTGGTCACGTAGTACGTCGCGTCGGGGGCGTACGACGCGAGCGGCGGGTCGTCGTCTCCGGCGAGGAGGCCGTGCACCCCGTCCTCGACCACGGCGACGCCGTGGCGTGCCGCGATCGACGCGATCTCCTCGCGCCGCTCGGCCGACATCGTGACGGTCGTCGGGTTCTGTAGCACCGGCATGGTGAACAGCACCCGTGAAATGCCCAGCCGGCAGGCGGCGTCGAACGCCATGGGGAGGAGACCGAACTCGTCGGAAGGGAGCCCGTGCGCGCGCAGCGGCATCCAGCTCGCGATGTCCTTGAACCCCGGCGCGGTGAGCGCCTCGGTCATGATCACGTCGCCCGGACGGGCCAGAACGCTGAAGAGACAGCACAGCGCGTGCTGAGCGCCGCTCGTCACGAGCACCTCTCCCGCGGCGCATTCGAGACCGGTACGAGCGATCCATGCGGCCCCGGCCTCGCGGTGGGGACGCGCCCCCGCGTGCGGCTGATACCCGAGCCCCCGATCCATGTCGACATCGGAGATGGTCTCCGCGAGCGCATCGCGAAGGAGATCCGCCGCGGGAGTGCCTTCGATCGGCGGCGCGAACAGGAGGCTCAGGTCGACGACCGAGCGGTCCGGCGCCGCCTCGAGGGCCCATCTCGTGTCGCGGCGCGATCGGTCGCTCACGAAGGTGCCACGGCCCACCTCGCCCTCGATCAGCCCCTGCTCTCGAGCCTCGCCGTACGCGCGCGTCACGGTACCGAGCGACAGCCCGAGCGCGTCGGCGAGAACGCGTTGCGGGGGAAGACGGTCGCCGGGCTCGAGGACGCCGGCCTCGATGTCCCCCGCGATCGCCTTGAGGACCGCGGCGTACCGGGGACCGGTCGTTCCGACGATACGCGGCCTCCACTCCGTCATCATGACAATCGATCCACCTTTGACCCGGAGACGACCCCATTGTACCATTCGAGGCGACACAAATGGCGGCCAGCGCCGCTTATTGTACCATTTTTGTATGGTACACTGATCCACGCGGTCCGCAAGTCCCGACGGACCGAACCCAGGAGTCCAACGATGAAGCGTCCGACGCGATCCCGCGTTTCCCCGTTCTCCGTTCCTGCCGCCAGCGCCCTCGTGGCCGCATCGCTCCTCGGAGCACCGCTCGGCGCCGAGCCTCAGGAGCCCGGACTCACCGTCGGCGTCGACTGGCTCGCCGCTCACCTCGACGATGTGGTGCTGCTGCACGTCGGCTCCGACTCGTCGTTCGCCGAGGGGCATATCCCCGGCGCGGTGTTCGTGGCGCGAGATCGGATGAGTCACCCGGGGTCGCACAGCCCGGACGCGCTGATCCTCGAGCTTCCCGAGGCGGACGCGTTCCAGGAAGCCCTTCGCGCCTGGGGGGTTAACGACGACTCGCGAGTCGTGGTCACCTTCGGTGCGGACGAGTGGGTCACTCCGACGGCGCGTCTCGTGTTCACGCTGGACTGGGCCGGACTCGGCGACCGCACGTCCTACCTCGACGGCGGAGCGGTCGCCTGGACGGCGGCCGGTCACGCCCTCACCGGTGAAGCCGCAGCGCCCGCGCGCGGTAACGTCACGATCCATCCGCGCGATATCGTAGTGGACGCGGAGTGGGTGCAGGCGCACCAGATGACCGGTGGGTACCGGCTCGTCGACGCGCGCTCGCCGGCCTTCTTCGACGGGGTGCGCGAAGACCGCGGGGTGGCGGGACATATCCCAGGTGCGGGGAACGTCCACTGGAACACGCTCGTCGACGAGGAGACGCTGCTGCTCAAGCCGCTCCCCGAGTTGCGCTCGCTGTTCGAGGCGGCCGGGGTGGAGGACGGCGACACGGTCGTCGGCTATTGCCACATCGGGCAGTACGCGACCCTGATGCTGCTGTCGGCGCGTCTCCTCGGGCACGACGTGGTACTCTACGATGGTGCGTTCCAGGATTGGGCGACGCGCGGGCTGCCGGCCGAGACGGCGAAGGGCCGGTAGCCGGTCGTCTCGATTGGCATGGAAGGCGAAGCTCGCCCGAGCGGGGATGATCGACGGATGAGGATCAACACGAGGGACCTGCGGTGAGCGACAGAGGACCTGCCGTGAGCGAGGGAGCACCTGCGGGGGGCGCGAGACGCGAGCCCAGCCCGTACATGAACCCCTACCTCGCGGGGGTGGGGATCGGTCTCGTCCTGCTCGCCGCGTTCGCGATCATGGGGCGTGGGCTCGGGGCGTCCGGCGCCTTCTCGAGCGCCGCGGCCGCGGGGATGCAGAGCGTGGCACCCGAGCGGGCGGCGTCGCTCGAGCCGTACGCCGCGTATCTGGGGGACGGGCGGCGCGGGCCGCTCAGCGACTGGCTGGTGCTCGAGCTCCTGGGCGTCACCATCGGGGGCGCGCTCTCGGCGTGGGGGGCGGGCCGGCTGCGCCGCGGCATCGAGAAGGGGCCGCGCGTATCCGACCGCGCGCGGCTCATGTACGCCTTCGGGGGGGGCACGATCATGGGCGTCGGGGCCAAGCTCGCGCGCGGGTGTACGAGCGGGCAGGCGCTCACGGGCGGCGCGTTGCTGAGCGTCGGAAGCTGGCTCTTCATCGCGGCGGCGTTCGCGGCCGCGTACGCGGCGTCTCCCCTCTTCCGGAGGGAATGGACGTGAACGCGCCACTCTACGAGGTGGGTCTGTTCGGCGACACGGCGGCCCTCCTGTTCGCGCTCGGTCTCGGGGTGGCGTTCGGGTGGTTTCTCGAACGGGGCGGGATGGGGAACGCGAACAAGCTCGCGGGCCAGTTCTACTTCACCGATCTCGCCGTCTTCAAAGTCATGTTCAGCGCGATCGTCACCACCCTGCTGGGGCTCTACTGGCTGTCGTGGCTGGGGTGGATCGAGCTCCCCCTGGTCTTCCTGCCGCCGACCTACGTCGTCCCGCAACTGCTCGGCGGGGTCGTGTTCGGGGTCGGGTTCGTGATGGGGGGACTATGCCCGGGGACGTCCTGCGTGTCGGCGTCGACCGGGAAGACCGACGGCTTCATGGTCGTCGGCGGAATGCTGTTCGGCGTCTTCGCCTTCAACGAGCTGTTCCCGCTGCTCGAGGGCGTCTACCGGGCCACGCCGATGGGCCCCGTGACGATCCCCGAGGTGATCGGGGCGCCCTTCGGGGTCGTCGTGTTCGCCGTCGTCGCGATCGCGATCGCCGGGTTCGTCGGGGCGGAGAAACTGGAGACGTACATGCGGGCGAGATCCCGGGGAGGCGCGGGGTGACCACCCCCGGCCACGCGGGCGGCGGACGGAGCCGCGACGACGGACCGACGCGGGGCGACCTTCAGCCCCGGTTCTCGACGAACCGCGTCCTCGCGATCGCGGCGGGGGTGCTGGGCACACTCGCCCTGATTGCCGGCGACACCCCGACGCCGGGCGGGGCCGGAGCCGCGACCGCGCTCGACCTGGCCGCCGCGATCCGCGCGGACCCCGATGGCGTGGTCGTGCTGGACGTACGGGACGAGGGCTCGTTCGCCGAGTTCCTCGCGCCGCGCGCGCGGCGCTTCGACGGCGCGCCGGAGGACACGCCGTCACTGCTCAGGGAGATCGGCGTCACGGCGGCAGGTCGCGTCTTCGTGACCGGCGGGCCGCTGGCCGACCCCCGCCCGGCGTGGCTGGCCCTGCGACGCGCCGGCTTCGAGAACGCGCACTACATCCTCGACATCGCCACCGCGTGGCTCGACGACATCGTCAGTCCGGTCGGATCGCCGGACATGTCGGCCGCCGAGCGCGAGACGTGGGACCGCCACGCCGAGCTGTCGCGGTACTTCGGCGGATTCCCGCGTATCGCCGCGCGGAGCGACGACGCCGATGAGAGCACGTCGGCCCGGCTGCGTCGTGCGAAGCGGCGGGGGTGCGCGTTTTGAGCGGGGCGGCGCGCGCGACGCGTTTCGCCGATCTGCGGAGACGCGAGTTCGGGCGGCTCGACGATGCAGGCATCGTCTACCTCGACTACACGGGAAGCGGGCTGTACGCCGACTCGCTCGTCCGGGCACATGGCGAGCGGCTGTGCCGCTCGGTGCTCGGCAACCCGCACTCCGAGAACGGGCCGTCCAGCGAGGCCACCCGGATCATCGAACAGGCCCGGCTCGACGTCCTCGACTTCTTCGACGCCGACCCGGACCGCTGGACGGTGTGCTTCACGGCGAACGCCAGCGCGGCCGCCAAGCTGGTCGGCGAGGCCTTCCCCTTCGGAGCGGGGTCCCGGTTCGTTCTTCTCGCGGACAACCACAACTCGGTGAACGGGGTGCGCGAGTACGCCCGCGATCGGGGCGCCGATGTCGTCTACCTGCCACTCGACGACGAGCTGCGGCTCGCGGAGGCGACACTCCCGCCCGCGACCCGGCCGAGCCTCTTCGGCTTCCCCGCGCAGTCGAACTTCTCGGGAGTCCAGCACCCGCTCGAACTGATCGATGAGGCGCGCGACGCCGGGTACTCGGTGCTGCTCGACGCGGCGGCGTTCGTCCCCACCAACCGGCTCGCGCTCGACGAGGTCTCACCCGACTTCGCGTGCGTCTCGTTCTACAAGATGTTCGGGTTCCCGACCGGCGTGGGCGCGCTGATCGCCAGGCGCGAAGCGCTGGCGTCGCTCGAGCGGCCATGGTTCTCCGGGGGGACCGTCGAGTGGGTGACCGTGAAGACCGGCCGTCGCAGCCTGCTGCCGACTGCCGAGGCGTTCGAGGACGGGACGCCGAACTTCCTCGACATCGCGGCGGTCCCGGCCGGGCTCGAACTGCTGCGCGCGATCGGAATCGGTGATATCCACGCTCACGTCGGCGACCTCACGATACGGCTGCTCGAGAGCTTCGCCGCGGCCGAGACGGCCCTCGGGCGTCCGCTCGTACGCGTATACGGGCCGGCGGATGGCCGGGCGCGCGGCGGCACCGTCGCCTTCAACGTCCTGGCCGAGGACGGAGCTACCCTCCCCTACGAGGAGGTCGAACGCGCGGCGAGCGCCGCGGGCATCGCGATCCGTGGCGGCTGCTTCTGCAACCCGGGCGCGTCGGAGTCCGCGTTCGGCGTCGACGCCGGACTCGCGCTGCGCTGTCTCGAGAGCGTCCCGAAGGGCGAGTTCCACCCGCGGCGTCTCGGCGACTGTCTCGATGGCGCCCCGGTGGGCGCCCTGCGCGCCTCGTTCGGGATGGCGAGCCTCGCGCGCGACGTGGATCGACTCGTCGACTTCCTCGCGGAATACGCGACCACATCGACCGCGGCGGTCGAGGGGGGCGCTCGCGACGCCGCGCCGGGCGCGGCGGCCGCGGAAGCGGTATGAAGGAGACTCAGTCGGGGTCGATGAGCGGCGGCGGCCCCAGCGGGCGCTCGGCCTGCATCGCCCCCGCGATCGCGAGCGCACGTGCCTCGTTGAACGGGGGAACGGCGATCTGGAGCCCCACGGGGAGTCCGTCCCGGTCCAGCCCCGCGGGTGTGCACGCGACCGGGACGCCCGGCAGCGAGAGCAGGAACGTCGGGGCGACCCAGTCGATGTAGGTCTCCATCGGGCGTCCCGCGATCGTCTCGGGATAGTTCTGTTCGGCCGGGAACGGCGGGACCGCCATGCACGGCGTGAGCAGGGCCGCATGTTCGTCGAACAGCTCGAGCAGCCGCTCGCGGACCTCCCGTCGCGCGTTCTCGGCGGCCCCGAGCTCGCGCGTCGTCACCGCGAGCCCGGCGCGCAGATTGGCCGCGACGTTGTCCCCGAACGCGTCGATCCGATCGAGGTGCGCGTGCAGGTGGGAGACGAACCAGTGTCCGCGGAGCGCGAGGAACGCGTCGCGCGCCCACGACAGATCGAGCTCGATCTCCACGATCTCGACGCCCCAGCCGCGCAGCAGGTCGACGCCCTCGCGGCACACCCGGTCGATGTCGGGATCGACGCCGATCGCCGCGATATCGGGACAGTACGCCATCCGGCGCTGAAACAGATCCGCCTCCTCCACCCAGACCTCGCCGCGGCGGCGGCGCGGCGGGACGACGACCGGGGTCGCGTCGTCCGGGCCCGAGAGCGCCTTGAGCGCCATCGCGATGTCGGCGGCGGTCCGACCCAGGAAGCCCGTTGCCTGCATGTCGTCCCACAGGTAGGCCGATGGCCACGTCGGGATGAGACCCGGAGTCGGACGGAGCCCGGCCACGCCGCAGAAGGAGGCGGGGATGCGGAGCGAGCCGCCCAGATCCGTCCCCTGGGCCAGCGACACCATCCCCGTCGCGAGGGCCGCGGCGCCGCCCCCGGTGGAGCCCCCGGCGCTGCGCGTCAACGCCCACGGATTGTGGGTGGCGCCGAACACCTCGTTCCACGTGTTGCCGCCCGCGGCGAATTCGGGCGTGTTCGTCTTCCCCAGGATGACCGCACCCGCCTCGCGAAGACGCCGGACCACGAGCGCGTCGGTGACGGGGACGTGATCGGTGAACAGGGTCGAGCCGTAGGTCGTGCGGATCCCGGCGGTCTCGGTGACGTCCTTGATCCCCACCACGAGCCCTGCGAGCGCCCCGGGGTCGTCGCCGGCGGCGATCCGCTCATCGACCGCGTGGGCCTCCGCCTCGGCCCCGGGGTTGAGCGTCACGACCGCGTTCACCGCCGCGTTGTGGCGGTCGACCCTCGTCATGCACGCGGCGAGCAGGTCGGTCGCCGACAGCTCGCCAGCCGTGATCCGTTTGAACTGTTCGTGCGCCGGCAGCAGCGCCGGATCGGCATCCATTTCGACTTCTATCTCCCGGCGAGAAACATCTGGGCGATCGCCTCGCCGTAGCGCGCCGAGTCGAACGGGAGCGCGTTCGTCTGGAGCGCCACGACGACGCCGTAGTCGTCGTAGTTGGCGAGGAACGACCGGGTTCCCTTCACGGTCCCCGTATGGCTCGGATACCGTCGGCCCGCCTGGTCGGTGCGGATCCACCACGCGAGCGCCTGCTCGTGACCGAGGGGTCGCGCCTCTCCGCCCGGCACGTGCTCCATGATCGACGGGTCGATCTGCGGTCGGTGCATCTCGGCCACCGTTTCCGGGGCGAGCAGACGACCGTCGTCGATGGCGAGGGCCAGCCGCACGAGATCCTCCACGTTCGAGATGATCCCGCCGCCGGCGTACTTGTAGCTGGGATCCTCCGGGGTCGGGTGGACGAACCGCCCGCCACCGTCGCGCACGTAGCCGTGACCGCGGTTCCGGACGACACGCTCCGGGACGTCGAACTGCGTAGCCATCATCCCGGCCGGTTCCCAGACGAAGCGTGTCAGGTACTCCTCGAACCCCATGCCCGACGCCGCCTCGACGATCCCGTGCTGGAGGTTGTGAGCGTGCGACGAGTACATCCAGGCGGTCCCCGTCTCGTATACGAGCGGGTCGTCGCGCCACAGCCGCGTGGCCTCCTCGAAGGTCTCGTACCGCTTGAGGGCGAGCAGCCCATCGGGCCCGAACTCCGTGCCGTTGTAGTGCCGGATCCCCGACGTGTGCGTGAGGATATGGCGCACCGTGATCGGGTACTCGCGCTCGGGATAGTAGGGGAGGTAGGTCTGGATCGTCGCGTCCAGATCGACGCGTCCCTGCTCGACGAGCTGCATCAGACCGACGACCGCGATCACCTTCGAGACCGATCCGACGTTGTGGACGGTGCGGCCCGTGGCCGGGGTGCGGTTCTCGAGCTCGGCGTACCCGACCCCCTCGGAGAAGACGATCTCGCCGTCGACCGCTACGGCCACCGAGAGCCCCGGGAGGTCGTTATCGATACGGATCTGCTCCATGTAGTCGAGCAGCTGTTCGCGCGAGACGTCCTGGCCGAGGGCGTTGCCGACCGTCCCGAACGTCATGAACAGGGCGATCGCCGGGACGGAGGTCCGCGGTCGGAATCGGGGCGCCGGCAAGGGCGTCATCCGGGTCTCCTCTCCAGAAAGGCCTTCAGCGAGACGGCCTGATTGTGCTCGGTGTCGCGCGCCGAATAGACCAGCGTGAGGGTCGTCTCTTCGGGGGCATGTCGCGTCGCCCGCTCGAGCAGTGCCTCGACTTCCTCGCGCGCCGCGACGAGCTCGCCGTGATAGCGACGGTTGAATTCCTCCCACCGCGAGGGGTCGTGTCCGAACCATCTCCGCAGCTCCGTGCTCGGCGCGACATCGGGCAGCCACTCGTCCACCGCGACCGCGCCCTTCGACAGGCCGCGGGGCCATACGCGATCGACGAGCACGCGGTAACCATCCTCGGCCGAGGCCGGTTCATAGACACGCTTCACCCTCACCGACCGTCCCACCGGCCTCACCCGCCGGATCGGGTCAGTCGTCGAGGAACGCGACGACCCGACAGAACGCCGCCTCGCCTCCCTTGAACTTCCACGGGAAGCACCCGATGGTCAGCCGCCGGTCCTGGAGCTCGGGCGCGTCGATCTGACCACCGAGGTTCTCGATATGCATGCAGTCGTGCGGGAAGAGCGCGTTGTGGGTGAGCTGGTAGTGCTCCTCGGGGAACAGCTCGTCGACCGCCTCCGCCCCGCCGAAGACCCGTTCGGCGAGCGCGCGCACGCGGTCGCAATGGCCGAACGTCCCCTTCCCGAGAAACCGTCCGATCGGGAGGTTCATGGGGTGGTCGGTGGAGATCACGTCGACCCCCCAGATCCTGATCTTCCGATCGATCAGCCACTGCACCATGTCCGGGTGCGCGCCGGGGTGCGTGTGGACGTAGCGCTCCTCGTTGGCCTCCGCGCCGAACTGGGCGAACCGGTGCCAGCCGGTGTGCAGGATCAACAGATCGCCGTCTCGCACCTCCACCCGCGACTCGATCATCTCGGGCGTATAGGCGGCGAGGTCGCCCATCTCGTCGCGCAGGTCGACGATCACCCCGTCACCGTAGAGCCACTCGAGCGGGATCTCGTCGATGGTCATCCCGTTCGTCACGAAATGCCTCGGCGCGTCGAGGTGGGTGCCCATGTGGTTCGAGGTCTGGATGTACTGCGCGTTCACCCCGTGCTCGACCTTGCGCTTGATGTACTTGACCTCGAAGGGCGGGTAGTAGGGCCAGAAGAAGCAGTCCTGGTTCAGCGGCTGCGAAAGGTCGTAGAGCTTCATTGGTCGATCCCGGAGTCGGAGTGGATCACTTCGTCGATTCGTGCGCCGATGCCTTCCGCCTCGACGTTGGCGGCCCGCCGTTCGACGTCGGACCGCATCCGCTCGAGGAGCTCCCCGAACCGCTGCTCCCCCCGAATGGACTCGAACATCGGGTCGACTGCCAGGTGACGATACCACCGAAAGCCAGCGTCGTACGCATTCGTCAGCCACTCGAGGGCCTCGGAAGTCGCGCCCCGGATCGCGTAGACGGACGCGGCCTCGAAGGCCGGGGCGTAGGACTCGGTACCCGGGGTCCATTCCGCCCTGGCCGCTTCGAGCGACTCGTCGAGCATCGCGGCCGCGACGTCCGTCTCCCCCCGACGCCACAGCAGGAACGCGGCGTGGGTGCGGACGCTGCGGCGGAGCCATCCGCCGTAGGCCTGCGGGGTGCCGAGGTACCGTTCGTACACGGCCAGAGCGCTCTCCCACTCACCCACGAACGTCAACACTTCCGCCGCGAAGACCTCCGGTTCCTGGCGGCCCTCGAAACGGCTGAGCGCGGCCAGCGCGAGCTCCCGGGCGCGGCCCGACGACCCGCTCACGAGCGCCAGGAACGTCAGGGCGATCTCGTTCCGAGACCGCCCCGGATCATCGGGGGGAAACCGATCCAGACTCGTCTCGACGAGTCGTCGGGCCCGGTCATCCATGGCGAGCGCGAACAGCGGAACGAACAGGTGCCAGCGGACGAGGCCGCTGTTCGGCTGGATCCGGACCGCGCGAACGGCGTAGTCGGCCGCCTCCTCCAGCTCTCCCCGGCTCGTGAGTGCGTAGGAGAGGTCGGTCAGGACGGCGGGGTTCGATGGATCCAGCTCCAGGGCGCGCCGAAACGCCCGGGTCGCCCCGCCGCGCGGATCTATCGTCGCGACGACGGCGAGGCTGTAGAAAGCGTCCGATGAGGTCGAATCGAGACGCGTGGCTCGCTCGGCGAGCGCCCGGGCCGAATCGACCGCCTCGCTACGGCCCAGGCGAATCTCCCACACGAGACGCCAGGCCAGGCGTGCAAACGCCTCCGCAAACATCGAGTCGAGGGCGATGGCCTCTTCCAACAACTCCATCCCGAGCCGGTTTTGCGCCGGCACGGTACCGAAGAGGCCTCGTTGCCTCTCGTAGAGGCGGTACGCGTCGAGATTGCGGGTAGGGGACGCCTCGATCCTCGACCGCTCATCGGACGTCAAAGTGGCCTCGAGCGCGTCGGCGATCCCGAGCGCGACCTCACTGTGGAGATCGAAGAAGCTCCGAAGCTCGCTGTCGTAGCTGTGGCTCCAGATCTGTCCGAGAGTCTCGACATCGATCAGCTCCGCCGTGACCCGCACCGTGTTGCCCTCCACCGCCACGACGCCTTCGAGGACGTAGTCGGCTCCCAGCTCACGACCGACCGCGGCGGAGGAGGCCGGCCCTGTCTCGAGCGCCGCGAGCACGGAGGAGCTCGCGATCGGCCGTATGTCGGCGACTTTCGATAACCGGCTGCCGATCTGCATGGCCAGGCCTTCGGCCAGGTCGGCATCGTCGCCCGAGGTCGTGCGGTGCTCGAAAGGGATGATGGCAATCGTGACGGAGGGGTCGGCCCCGCGCATGACCCGCTGCGACGCCGGGTCGGACTCCGACGCGGCATCGGTTTCCGCCGCGGGGTCCGAATCGGGAGACAGGGCGACCGCGACGACGCCGACGACGGTCAGCCCCCCGAGCAGCAGGATCTCGAGCGGACCCGGGCGTTGCCGCCCCCTCTCGCCGTGGTACCAGGACAGGACGAGGATCCCGACGAACCCGACGGCGAGCAGGAACGTGACGCTTCTGACGATCGCCGGCGACCAGCCGAAGTTCTCGCGAAGAAAGTCGAGGACCTGGAGGATCAGCCAGGCGGTGGCCAGATAGGCGGCGCTCCACTGGAAGACCTTCCGCCGCCGCAACTGCTCGAGCGCCGACGAGGCTCCGGCCCCGAGACCGCGGTCGAGCGGATCCGGTTCCGGCTCGGGCGAATCGCGTTCCGCGCCGTCGTCGTTGTCGAAATCCCGTGTCGTCATTCGACGTCCCCTCCCGCCGCCCCGGACGAGGGGTCGGAATCGGCCGCGGCGATCCCGAACAGCTCGCGCACCGCGGGCTTCCTCACTTTCCCCATCGTGTTGCGCGGAAGATCATCCACGCAACGCCATGCGCGGGGGATCTTGTAGCCCGCGAGCCGCTCGCGGAGCCACGGCTCGAGGACGGTCTTCACCGCCAGCGAGCGCTCGGCAAAGCCACGAGCCCCCGGAGGCGAGAGGTCCGGTACGAACCAGGCGCCCTCCTCGGTAACGACGGCGGCGGCGATCCGCTCGCCCCATTCCTCGTCGGGAAGCCCGACAACGGCGCAGTCGCGCACGCCCGGGTGCGCGCGCAGCAGCTCCTCGATCTCGACCGCCGAGATCTTGTAGCCACCGCTCTTGAGGATGTCGACGGACCGTCGGCCGAGTATGCGGTAGTACCCATCCTCGACCACCGCCTCATCTCCGGTCATGAACCAGCCGTCGACGAACGACGCGGCGGTCTCTTCGGGCTGTCCCCAGTACTCGGAGAACACGCCCTCGCCCCGTACGCGGATCTCTCCGGACTCGGCCTCCCCCGCAGTATGGCCGGAGGCGCGGACGTCGAGCCCCTCCGCGATGACCCGCCCATCATCGGGGCGCACCAGACGCAGATCGATGCCCGGCAGAGGCTGCCCGACGGTGCCGGGGCGGCGATCTCCATCGTAGGGGTTCGAAAGCGCCATCCCGATCTCGGTCATCCCGTAACGCTCGAGCAGACGACGTCCCGTCACCTCCTCCCACCGCTCGAACACCGAGCTGGGGAGGGCGGCTGACCCGGAGGTCGCGAGTCGGAGCCGCCGTGCGCCGCGCGACCAGCGGATGCGCGTGAAGTCGTCGGCCTCCTCCCACGCGCGGAGGAGCTTCACGTACATGGTGGGGACCCCCATGAACACGGTCACGGCGCCCGAAGCGAGGCGATTCCACACGTCGATCGGCTCGAAGGGCGCGAACTCCACCGCCGCGCCCACGTAGAGGGCGCACCCGAGCGCCACCACGATCCCGTGCGTGTGATGGAGCGGCAGGACGTGGAGGATCCGGTCGCTATCGACCCACTCCCACGCATCGACGATGGCGCGCATCTGGGCATCCAGCGCCGCGTGCGTCGACACGACGCCCTTCGGTCGCCCGGTCGTCCCGCTCGTATAGAGGATCGACGCCCGTCGTTCGAGCGAGACATCGGGGAGCGGCCGCGGCTCATCGTCGACCGAAGCGCTGGCCCGCTCCTCCCCCGTCATCAGCGGGAGGATGGGCCGTACGTCGTATCCGCCCCGGGGGATGGCGCGAAAAGCGAGGCCGCGCTCGTCGGCCAGTGGCCGTAACCGTTGTTCGAGCCCGTCGGCGGCGAGGAGGATCGCGGCGCCCGAATCGTCGACGACATGCGCCAGCTCGGGGACCGGGTGGTGCGGCGAGAGCGGGACCGCCACACCGCCGGCGCGCCAGATCGCCCACTGCGTGACGACGTACTCGAGCCCGGGCTCCATGAGAAAAGCGACGCGGGTCTCCTGGAGGTCCGCCCGGTCGCCGAGCAGCTGGCTCGCGCGGAGCCGCGATCGGCGCTCGAGCCAGTCGTAGGAGTGCTCGCCCGACTGGTCGACCACCGCGGTCGAGCCCGGGTGAGTCGCCGCGACTTCGAAGAGGGGGATCTGACTCACGCGCGCCCCCGGTCCGGGCCGGCGGTCCGCATCGCGATCGCGTACACGGCTGCCGAGACGATCGCTGCCGAGAACCATGCGCCATTGAACAGGAACGCGAGGGCCGGCGTCGACCGCCCGGCGAGCGCGACACCGATGCCGGCCGCGAGGGCCCCGAGCGCGACCCGGTTCGTACCGTTCGCATACGTATAGGCGCCATCCCGTTTGTACAGGTCGGCGAGCTCGAGACGGAACCCCCGGACGAACCAGTAGTCGCAGACGATCACGCCTCCCACCGCGCCCAGCAGACCCGAGTAGCTGATCAGCCACGTCTGGTAGGCGTCGAGCAGCTCCCACGGGAATATGAGGATACCGATCACGCCCGCGATCATCCCGCCCGCCCGAAACGAGATCCGATCGGGCGCGAGGTTCGAGAAACTGTTGGCCGGCGCGACGACGTTGGCCGCGATGTTGGTGGATAGCGTGGCGAGCGCCAGAGCGGCCATCGCGAGCACGCCGACCCATACCGCGCCGCCGGACGTGAGCCGGGTCACGAGGTCGATCGGGTTCCAGATCGCCTCTCCGTACAGGATCACGGTCGCGCTGGTGACCGCGATCCCGATGAACGCGAAAAGGGGCATCGTGGTGAGGAGTCCCAGTGCCTGGCCGAGGCTCTGATCGCGCTGGCTCCTCGCGTAACGGGTGAAGTCGGGGATGTTGAGCGCGAGCGTCGCCCAGTAGCCGACCATCGCGGTCAGCCACGGGAGGAAGAGCCCGAAACCGCCGGTGTCGGAAGCCGTGCCGAGCCGGGTAGAGCCCTCGAGCATGGGGCCGATGCCCCCGACCGCTCGAAGCGCCCACACGAGCAGGGCCAATCCGATCAGGATCAGGACGGGGGCGGCGAACGTCTCGAGCCACTTGATGGACTCGGTGCCATGCCACGCGAAGTGCATGTTCACGAGCCAGAAGAGGAGGAACGCCGCGTACTGGGGGACGGTGTGCCCCATGAAGGTCGCGCCGCCCCCGAGATCGGCCCACGACGGCCACAACAGGGTGAGCATGGCGTGGACGGCGAGTCCACCGATCCACGTCTGGATCCCGAACCATCCGCACGCCACGACCGAACGCAACAGCGAAGGGACGTGCGCGCCGCGCCACCCGAACGCCGCCCGCGCGAAGACGGGAAAGGGGATTCCGTAGCGCGTCCCGGCGTGCGCGTCGATCACCAGCGGGACGAGCACGATCGCGTTTCCGAGGAGGATGGTGACGAGGCTCTGCCACCAGCTCATCCCCGCCTGGATCATGCTCGAGGCGAGCATGTACGTGGGGATGCAGACGCTCATCCCGATCCACAGCGATGCGAGGTGCCAGACGGACCACGTGCGTTCGGAGAGCGCGGTCGGGGCGATGTCGGGGTTGGCGAGCGGCCCGAGCTCGACCGGTCCCGCAGAGACGGGCGGGTCGGTGAAGAAAGACGCGAGGGTCGCGCGTTCGCGGGCCGTCACGACCCGTCCTCCACGGCGGCGCGACGGGCGGCCGTCGTCAGGGTCCGGGCGGCGAGCACCCCGACGAGATGGCGCCGGTACGCCTCGCTCGCGTGCATGTCGGGCGCCGGGTCGCATTCGGCGGTCGCGGTCGTGGCGGCGCGGTCGATGGCGTCGGGTAATGGCGGCACCCCGACGAGCTCGGCCGCCGCCTCGCGGAGAAGCATCGGGGCGGGGCCCGCGTTCACCGCCGCGAGCGCGACGGACTCGCAGGCACCCTGCCCGTCGAGACGCACCCGCGCCGCGACGCCGGCGATCGCGTAGTCGCCCCGGCGGCGCGCCACCTCGTCGAACGCGCACCCCTCCCGGCCGCCGGGCGGGGGGACATCGATCGCGGTGATCAGCTCGTCCGGCTCGAGCGCGGTGAAGAAGGGCCCGAGGAACAGGTCCGCGAGACGGATCGTTCGCTCGATGCGCCCTTCGGGCTCGCCTTCCCGCGGCGCGCGGGAGACGCGGACTGCGGCGCCGAGGACGAGCAGCAGCGCCGGCAACTCGGCGGCAGGGTCGGCGTGCGCGATCGAGCCGCCGACCGTCCCCCGCGTCCGGATCTGGACGTGGGCGATCCACGGCGCGCCCTCGGCGAGCAGGGGCGCTCGAAGGGCGACATCCGGGTGGCGTTCGAGAACGCGCTGGGTCGTCATCGCACCGATCGTCAACCCGCCCTCATCGCGATGCGTCACGCCGGCCAGCTCGTCGACGCGACCCAGATCCACCAGCGCCGTCGGTGAGGCGAGACGAAAATTCAACATCGGGATGAGGCTCTGCCCGCCCGCCAGCGGCCGGGCGTCGTCGCCGGCTCCGGCGAGCATGCGGAGGGCCTCGTCGAGCGTCCGCGGCGACAGGTAGTCGAAGGGGGCCGGCTTCACGAGTGGGCCCCGGCCGCGTCGGTCGGCGCCATCCTCCGGAGCTCGAACAGCTTCCCCGGGCCGAGCGGCGCCCCGAGGATCTCGAGCCCGGGTGCCCCGTCGCGTAGCGCGCTCTCGACCGCCTGGGCGAAGACCGCCGCGACCGGGATCGCGCCCGCCTCCCCCACCCCCTTCGCGCCGAGCGGGTTGAGCGGCGACGGCGTCTCGATGTGCGCCGTCTCGATGTCCGGGACGTCGGTGGCGGTCGGCAGCAGGTAGTCCATGAAGGACGCGTTCGAAAGCCCGCCGTACTCGTCGAGCACCAGCTCTTCGAAGAAGGCGTTCCCGATGCCGAGGGCCACGCCGCCGTGGATCTGGCCGTCTACGATCATCGGGTTGATGACCGTGCCGCAGTCGTGGACCACGACGTAGCGGAGGATCTCCACGAGCGAGGTGTCCGGGTCCACCTCGACGATCACGGCATGCACCCCGCTCGCCGTGCTCCCCGCCGCCGGACCGAAGTACGAGGTAGCCTCGAGCCCGGGCTCGGTGCCGGGCTCGACGGCGCCACGTAGCGGGTTCGCGCGGAGCGCGAGCTCGCCGAGATCGATCGACACATCGGGGGCGCCGCGCACGCGAGCGGCCCCGTCGGCGAGCTCGAGATCCGTCGGGTCCACCTCGAGCGCGCGAGCCGCGTGCGCGAGGATCTTTCCGCGCACGGTCACGGCGGCCGAATGCACCGCGCTCCCGGCGACGACCGCCCCGCGGCTCGCGAACGTGCCCGTGCCCCAGTGGAACTCGGCCGTGTCGCCGGTTACCACGCGCACCCGCGCCGGATCGACGCCGAGCTCGTCGGCGACGAGCTGCGCGAACGCCGTGAAGTGCCCCTGACCCTGCGTGCCGACCCCGGTCGCGACGCTCACGGTCCCGCCCGGCTCGACCGTGACGCGCGCTCCCTCGTACGGACCTATTCCGGTTCCCTCCACGTAGCACGCGAGCCCGAGCCCGAGCAGCCGTCCCTCACCGGCGGCCCGGCGGCGCTCGTCGTCGAACCCGTCGAACCCGATTCGACGGGCGGCCTCCTCGAGAGCGGGCTGGTAGTCGCCGCTGTCGTAGGTGAGCGACGCCGAGTCCTGGTACAGGATCCCGTGGTCGTGCGGGAACTCATGTGGTTCCAACAGGTTACGACTTCTTATCTCAACGACATTCAAGTCGATCTCACGCGCGGCGAAATCGAGGAGGCGCTCGATGACGAACACGCCGTGCTGGCGCCCGGCCCCCCGCACCGGCGTCACGATCGGCGTGTTCGTGAAGACGACGTCGAACGCGCTGTCGTAGGCGGGGACCCGGTACGGCCCGAGCAGCGTGCACTGCGTGTTGATGGGCACGGTGAGTCCGTAGGAGTCGTACGCGCCCGTGTCGTGGACGAAGCGGTCGCGCACCCCGAGGATCCGCCCCTCCCCGTCGAGGGCGAGCTCGGCCTCGTGTGTCTGCGCGCGCTCCTGGGTCGTGGCGAAGAAGTTCTCGTAGCGATCCTCGATCCACTTCACCGGCCGGCCGAGTCGCATCGCGAGCCACGGGACGACGATCTCCTCCCCGTAGAACATGACCTTTGGCCCGAACCCGCCGCCGATGAACGGGGCGATCACGCGCACGCGCGATTCGGGAAGGCCGAACAGCGCCGCGAGCCCGTTGCGGACCGGGATCGGCGCCTGGGTCGTGTCCCACACCGTGAGCGACCCGCCCCCGCCGTCCCACTCGGCGATGATGCCGCGGTTCTCGATCGCCGCCGCGACACCCCGGTCGTACCGGAAGGTCCGCGAGACGACGACGGCGGCCTCGCGTCGGGCCACCTCGTAGTCCCCCTTCGTCTGGCGGACGCGCGCGGCGAGGTTCGACCCGAGATCGGGGTGGACGAGCGGCGCGTCCGGGTCGAGCGCGCGCTCGTAATCGCCGACCGAATCGAGCGGGGTAAGGTCGACGCCCACCAGGGCGGCCGCGTCTTCGGCCACGTAGCGGCTGTCGGCCACGACGGCCGCGATCGCCTCTCCCTGGTATCGCACCACCGCGCGCGCGAGCGGGAGCGGGGTGCGGGCGTGGAATACCGCGCCCTCGACCGGCGGTGGAGGGACGAGCACCGGTCCCGGCCGACACAGCTCGCCGAGGTCGTCGGCCGTCACCACCGCGGCGACGCCCGGGTGCCGGGTGGCCTTCGCGACATCGATATCGGCGATTCGCGCGTGCGGCAGATCGCTCCGGACGAACGCCACGTGGAGGGTACCCGGAGGCTCGATGTCGTCGATGAACCGCGCGCGCCCCGTCAGCAGCCGGGGGTCCTCGAGCCGCGGGAGCCGGGTCCCGAGCAACGTCCCACCGGCCCGCGTCAGGAGGCCCCCTCCCCCGCCGCGAGGAGCTCGGCGGCACGCGCCACCCCGTCCACGATGTGGTGGTATCCGGTGCACCGGCACAGGTGCCCGGAGAGCGCCTCGCGGATTTCGGCACGGCTCGGACGCGGCGTCTCGGCAAGGAACGCCGCGGTCGTCATCAGGATGCCGGGCGTGCAGAACCCGCACTGAAGGGCATGCGTGTCGCGGAAGGCGCGCTGGATGGGGTGAAGCGCCGGATCGTCGGGACCCGGTGGGGCAGGTCCCGGCGTCAGGCCCTCGACTGTCGTGATCTCCCGCCCATCCGCCTGCACCGCGAGCATCAGACAGGCCCGCGCGGGCTCGCCATCGACGAGGATGGTGCACGCGCCGCACACGCCGTGCTCGCAGCCGACATGCGTGCCGGTGAGGCCCATGCCGTGCCGGAGGAAGTCCGAGAGCAGAAGACGCGGTTCGACCGACCGGGTCACCTCCTCTCCGTTCAGCCGGACCCGGACCGGCACCCCGTCTACGCCCGACCCGGCGGTCACCCGTAGGCCTCGCGGTGGATGCCCCGTACGGCGCGACCCGACGGATCGGCGTTGTCGGCGAACCCGGCGTCCCACTCGATCGCGGCGGGCGTGCTGCACGCGATGCTGGGTCCTTCGGGGACGCAACGCGCGGCGGGCTCGCCGGGGAAATGCGAGGCGAACATCGATCGGTACAGATAGGCCTCCTTCGTGAGCGGCGGGTTCGTCGGGAACCGGCTCGCCGCGCGCGCGAGTTGATCGTCTGACACTTCCCGCTCGGCGAGGTCGCGCAGGCTGTCGATCCACCCGTACCCGACGCCATCGGAGAACTGCTCCTTCTGACGCCACAGGATCTCGCCGGGCAGGATGCCCTCGAACGCCTCGCGGAGGATCCGCTTCTCGATCCTCCCGTCGGCCGGCCGCTTGGCCTCCGGATCGATCGCCATCGCCACGTCGAGAAACTCGCGATCGAGGAAGGGCACGCGCGCCTCGACCCCCCACGCGGCCATCGATTTGTTCGCGCGCAGGCAGTCGTACTTGTAGAGCTGGTCGAGCTTCCGAACGGTCTCGTCGTGGAAGGCGCGGGCGTCGGGGGCCTTGTGAAAGTACAGATATCCCCCGAACACCTCGTCGGCTCCCTCGCCCGAGAGCACCATCTTGATCCCCATCGCCTTGATGCGGCGCGCCATCAGGTACATCGGGGTCGACGCACGGACGGTCGTCACATCGAAGGTCTCGAGGTGGTAGATAACGTCTGAGAGCGCGTCCAACCCCTCCTGGACCGTATAGAGTATCTCGTGGTGCACAGTCCCGATCGCAGCGGCGGCGGTTCGCGCGGCCGCGAGATCAGGTGAGCCCTCGAGCCCGATCGCGAACGAATGGAGGCGGGGCCACCACGCCTCCTCGCGGCCGTCCGTCTCGACCCGGCGACGCGAGTGACGCATGGCCAGCGCCGCCACGACCGACGAGTCGAGCCCCCCCGAGAGAAGCGTCGCGTAGGGGACATCCGACATGAGCTGCCGTTCGACCGCCGCCTCGAGCGCGTCACGGATCGCGCGCGGGTCGGCGGGTCGGCCGACCACCGCCTCGTAGTCGCGCCAGGCGGGCTCGTAATAGGAGACCGGCTCGCCCACCTCGCTGTCGAGCACGTGCCCGGGCGGGAAGTCGTGGATCTCCGGGCAGGTCTCGACGAGCGCCTTCATCTCGGACGCGACGTAGAGCCGGCCCTCCTCGTCACGACCGGCGTAGAGCGGCATCACGCCGATCGGGTCGCGCGCGATCACGTACCGGTCACGCGCTTCGTCGTACAGTGCGAAGGCGAAGATCCCGTTCAGCTCGTTCAGCCACGCGCGCAGGTCGTGGGGTCGCTGCTCGTACAGCGCCACGATCACCTCGCAGTCGGAGCGCGTACGGAACGAGTACGGGGCCTCGAGCTTCGCCTCGAGACGGCGGTGGTTGTAGACCTCGCCATTCACCGCGAGCACCGTCGTGCCCTCGGCGCCATACAGGGGCTGGGCCCCGCTCTCGACGTCGACGATCGCGAGCCTCTCGTGCGCGAGGATCGCCTGCTCGCCGACGTACACACCGCTCCAGTCGGGGCCGCGGTGGCGCTGGAGACGCGACAGGTCGAGGGCCCGCCGTCGCAGACCCTCGCGTCGCTCGCCGAGTTCGAAGATTCCGAGGACCGAGCACATGCAGCCGGAAGATCCCGGCGCCCGTCCCGGCGCGCAATCGACGTGGCGGTCCGCACGGTGTCCGGTCATCATCGTGCATGCGGCGATCAGAACCCCGGGGCCCGGCCCCCCCCGCGGTCGCGTCGGGCGATCCGCGGGCCGAGCCCCAGTGGCACACGCTCGATGCGAAGACGACGGCGGAGGCCCTCGGCGCCGATCCGACGCGGGGACTCACCGCGGAGACCGCGGCCGAGCGGCTGGCCTCGGGAGGCCCCAACTCGCTCGCGCCCCCGCCCGGTCCCTCGTGGCCCTCGATCCTGGCTCGCCAGTTCGCGAGCGCCCTCATCATCGTGCTGATCGTCGCGGCGGCCATCTCAGCGTCGATCGGCGAGCGCGCGGACGCGTTGACCATCCTGGCGATCGTGCTGCTGAACGGGGTCCTCGGCTTCGTCCAGGAGTGGCGGGCCGAGCGCGCGATGGCGGCCCTCAAGAGCATGCTCTCGCCCACGACCACGGTGCGTCGCGACGGCGTGTGGATCTCCGCGCCCGCCGAGACGCTCGTCCGCGGGGATCTCGTGCGGATCGACACGGGCGACCGGGTCCCGGCAGACATCAGGCTGGTCGACGTCACCGACCTCCACCTCGACGAGTCGGCGCTCACCGGCGAGTCGCTCCCGGTCGCGAAGACGTCCGAGGGCGTACGTCTCGACGCCCCGCTGGCCGAGCGCGAGTCGATGGCGTGGGCCGGCACGACGGTCGTCGAGGGACGCGGCGCCGGTCTCGTCGTCGCCACGGGCCCGACCTCGCAGTTCGGCCGTATCGCGCGGCTGACGCAGGACGTGGAGGATGAGCCCACCCCCCTCCAGCGCCAGCTCTCCCGGCTCGCGCGGCAGCTCGGCCTGGCATCGGTCGGCGTTGCGGCGCTCGTCGCCATCGTCGGTCTGGTCTCGGGCCTGTCCCTGCTCGAGGTCTTTCTGACGGGGATCTCACTCGCGGTCGCCGTCGTCCCGGAGGGGCTGCCCGCGGTCGTCACGATCACCCTGGCGCTCGGGCTGCGCACGATGGCCGGGAGGCGCGCGCTACTGAGGCGTCTGCCCGCCGCCGAGACGCTGGGCGCGGCCACGGTCATCTGCACCGACAAGACGGGGACGCTGACCGAGAACGAGATGACGGTGAGGGAAGTGTGGCTGGCGGCCGGGGCCGTCGAGGCGACGGGCGCCGGGTACGATCCCTCCGGCGGGTTCGTCGACGATCGAGGCGCCGATGCCGGCTCGAGGTCGGATCTGCGGGTCGCGCTGGGGACGGGCATCGCGGCGGGTCACGCCAGCGTCGTACAGGACGGCGGCGAGTGGCGGGCCGTCGGGGCGCCGACCGAGGCCGCGCTGGGGGTGGCGGCGCTCAAGGCGGGGCTGGAGCCCGACGAGCGGGCGCTGGAGCGGGAGATCCCCTTCTCGTCGGATCGCAAGCGCATGACGGTGGTGCGCACGGAAAACGGCGTCGGCGTGGCACACGTGAAGGGTGCCCCCGAGATCCTGTTCGAACGGTGCACCCGGATCCTCGACGGCGACGTCGAGCGCGAGCTGACACCCGCCGATCGGCGGACCCTGAGCGACGCGACTCAGCGGCTCGGCTCGGCGGGCCGCCGCACGCTGGCCCTCGCGCGACGTCGTCTGCCCGAAGCGTGGCACTCCCTTGGGCCGGAGGACATCGAGACCGATCTCACGCTGCTGGCGATCGTGGGGATCCTCGACCCTCCGCGGCCCGAAGTGCCCGAGGCCGTCGCGCGCGCCCGCAGCGCCGGGGTGACCGTGATCATGATCACTGGGGACTCGCCCGCCACCGCGCTCGCGATCGCCGGCGACGTGGGGATCGAGTCCGACACGGTCCTCACCGGGAACGAGACGGCCTCGCTCGACGACGACGCGCTGCGCGCCCGGCTCGACGGCAGGACCGTCTTCGCCCGCGCCACCCCGGCCGAAAAGCTCCGGATCGTCGAGCTGCTTCAGGAGCGGGGCGAGGTGGTCGGGATGACGGGGGACGGCGTGAACGACGCGCCTGCCCTCAGACAGGCCGACGTGGGGATCGCGATGGGGATCCGGGGTACGGACGTGGCGCGCGAGGCGGCGGAGATCGTCATCACCGATGACAACTTCGCGTCGATCGTGGGCGCAGTGGAGGAAGGCCGCCGCCAGTACGACAACATCAGGAAGTTCACGCGGTATCTCCTCTCATCGAACGCGGGCGAGGTCGTCGCGATCCTGGGGAACCTGCTGCTCGGCGGGCCGCTCATCCTCCTCCCCGTCCAGATCCTCTGGATGAACCTCGTCACCGACGGCGTCACGGCGCTCGCACTCGGTCTCGAGCCCGCCGAGCGCGGCATCATGGACCGGCCGCCCCGTTCGCCGCGCGCGCACATCCTCGACCGCCACGGCGCCGGGTCGATCGTCGCGCTGGGCGTCTACATGGGGATCGCCACGATCCTCCTGTACCGCGTCTACGGGGGCGGCGCCGCCGGGGGAGCCACGGTCGCCCAGACGCTGGCGTTCACGGCGATCGTGCTGTTCGAAAAGATGAACGTGTTCAACTTCCGGTCGCTCGAGGCCCCGTTGAACGAGACCGGGTGGTTCACGAACCCGCGGCTGCTGATCGCGTGGGCCGCGATGATCGGGCTGCAGGTGTGCGCGGTGTACGTCCCGTTCCTCCAGAACGCGCTACATACCGTCCCCCTGCGCGCCCTCGACTGGCTGGTGATCGCGGGGCTCGCGGTGCCGATCTTCGTCGTGCCCGAGACCATCAAGCGGGTCGTGTGGCGGCAGCGCACGACGTGAGGGGGGCGACCCGTCACCCGAGGGCGACATCGAGGATCATCATCACGACGAACCCGACCAGCGTCGCGGCAGTCGCGAGATCGGGGTTGCCGGCATGTTGCGACTCGGGGATGAGCTCCTCGACGACCACGAAGATCATCGCGCCCGCGGCGAACGAGAGGAGAAACGGCAGCGCCGAGCCGACGGCGAGGACGGCGAGGGCCCCGAGCACGGCAGCGACGGGCTCGACGATCGCCGAGAGCTGGCCGTACCAGAACGACCGCCCCGCCGTGACGCCCTCCCGACGCAGCGGCATCGCCACCGCCACACCCTCGGGGAAGTTCTGGATGGCGATCCCGATGGCGAGCGCGATGGCCGCCGAGAGGCTCGGCTCTCCCACCACGTCGATGCCGCCGGCCGCGGCCCCGAACGCGACGCCGACCGCCAGACCCTCGGGGATGTTGTGAAGCGTGATCGCCATCACGAGCAGCGTCGTGCGCTCCCACGCCGTGTCGACTCCCTCCCGGTGCTCGATTCCCAGACCGGGGTGCAGGTGGGGGATGAAGAAGTCGGCCAAACGGAGCGCGGCCCCGCCGGCCAGAAAGCCGACGGCGGCCGGCAGCCACGCCACCCGCCCCTGACGTCCCGCGATCTCGATGGCCGGGAGCAGGAGCGACCAGATGCTCGCGGCGAGCATGACGCCGGCGGCGAACCCGAGCATGGCATCGAGCAGACGCTGCGGCACCCGGGTCGTGAGGAAAACCAGAGCCGCGCCGGCCGCCGTGATCGCCCAGGTGCCCCCACCGGCGATCAGCGCCTGCCACACCGGGTGCAGACCGGCGAACGTATCCACGCCTCAGTCCATCGCGGGTGCCCGGGGTCGCAGGAACCACCCCATGACGGTGAGGGCCACGAGGTTGCACATGACGATCGACCAGGTGGGAAGCGCCTGATGGTACGGATCCCACGCTTCGGCCATCGTCGCGCTGCCGAAGAACACGGCGAGGAAGACGAGACCGGCCGCCCACCGAAACCTGGATCGGCCGCGGCGGGGATCGGCGGTCGAGGCCAGCACCGCACCGACGCCGAGAAACACGAGGACGTGAACCAGCGAGAAGCGGACGATGTCGCCCGTCGATGCCACGACCCCCGGCAACCCGACCATTCCGAGACCGAGGACCCCCGGGGTATGGAAGGCACCGCGTCCCAGCGCCAGATCGGACGCGCCCTGAAGCGCGGCCACGACCAGCGAGCCGACGAGCCCGGCGACAAACCCTCCACGCATCGTCCGGCTCATGCGGGGGACGCCTGCCTCTCGGCAGGTGTCGTCGGATCGACGGTCACGTCGATCGGGATCCCGCCACGCACGCTCTCGGTCACCATGCAGAAGTCCTCGAACAGATCGAGACACCGACCGATGCGGTCGCTGTCTTCGGGCGCGACCTCGGGGTGAAGACCGACGTCTATCTTCCGAATCCGCACACGACCCGTCTCGTTTCGTCCGAGCGTCGTGCGCACGGTCGTCCTCATCCCGAGGACGTCGATCCGCGCCTTGCCCAGACAGAACAGGGCGCTCGAGGAGAGACAGTTGCCGACCGCGGCGGCCAGCAGGCGAGCCGCATTCGGGCCGTCGCCATCGCCGAGCGGCGGGGGCTCATCCATGACCAGCGAGGGAGTCCCTCTCACCCCCAGGTCCACCTCGAAGCGGTATCCCTCCCGTCGCTCCATCGTGACTTCGAAGTCCTCGACCATCGAATCCTCCCGGTTCAGGCCGTGAGGAGGTGGATGCACGGTACGGGCCCGGGCCCGCGTGGGGGCGGAGGGGCTCCGATGGGGCCACACCGGGCGCCGATCGGCGCGGTTCGCGCTCGGCGCGGGCCCGATGGGACGGGTCGGCGGCGGCGTTGTGACGCGATGGCCGGGTCACGGCGGGACATTTCGCCCCGCCGTGGAGGCGGTCAGGGTACCAGCCGCTGCTCGCGCGGTTTGACGAGGAAGAGGCCCTCGCGTCGGCTCGACAGCAGGATCACGCCGCTGTCGAAGTAGGGGTAGACGCTCCACGTGCCGTCGAAGCCCGCCGCGTCCTCGCTCCACGGCGTGGTGTCGAAGTAGCCGATTTCCGTCGGGTTCTCCGGATCGCTCACGTCGATCACCCTGAGCCCCGCCCGGTTGTTCGACATGTACATCTTCGTGCCGGCCACGTAGAGGTTGTGGTCCGTGACCCTGGTGTCGCTGTAATACTCCCTGATCAGCGTCGGGTCGTCGAGATCCTCCAGATCCCACACCAGCGTCCGTGTGGCCTCGACGAGACCCTGGACCTCATCGAGCTCGTCGTTCGAGTAGAAGTACCGGTGGTCTTCGGTCAGCCAGCCCTGGTGCGCGTAGGCGATGTTGGGATAGCTGGCGGTCGCGATCGGCACGGGGTCGCCCTTGTCGGTCAGATCGGCTATCGAGAGCGCCGTCTCGTTGGCCCCTATGCAGATCTCGCGGCCCTGATAATCCGGATCGGGCCCATGGTACACGACGCACTGGGCGTCGTGGCTCCCGCCCGTGCTGCGGCGGCCGGTGTTCTCGTGTGCGAAGCAGCCGGCAAACGTCGGGTCGAGGGGCTCGCGGATGTCGATCATGTGGTACCCGCCGCCGCAGGTCTCGCCTCCGCCCGAAGCACCGACCGCGTAGGCGAAGCCCGTATCTTCGTTGATGATCAGGTTGTGCGCCGACGCGATCTCGCCGTAGTGGCCGGACTCGGTGAACTCGCGGGGGTCGGTCACGTCTCGGAGCTCGGTCAGATCGAAGATCTGCATCCCGTGATCGCCGGCGCCGTCGGCGACGATGTAGACGTGGTCGCGGTAGACCTTCATGTCGCGCCACGTGTTCGACTGGCTGCCGCTCGTCTTCGGCAGCCACCCGAGGACGCGCGGCCCGTTCGGATCCGTCACGTCGACGAACGACGTCCCGTCCATCGCGCCGACGATCGCGTACTCGCGACCCGTCTCGGGATCGGTCCACCCCCACACGTCGTTCAGACGCGACCCGCGTCCCGCCCCGAGCGTCTCGCGGGGGACGAAGGCGAGGAGGTCCACCTCGTCGCAGTCGAAGCCCTCGGCCTTGCCCGCCGCGCAGTCGATCTGACCGCCGGTGATCGCCTCGAGACCGACCTGCTCGCTGAAGATGCGAGCGGCCGGCTCCCACCCGCCGGCCGCCCCCTCGACCACCCAGGCGGTCCCGGCGCCGAACTCGTCCGCCGGGAGACCGACGACGCCGATCCCGTCGGCGAGAGCCAGCACTCCGCCGGCCTCGATGCGTCCCTCGCCCTCGAAGTCGAGGGCGCGAGCGACTCGCCAGCCACCGCTCGTCGCCTCGAGCGCGAACACGCGACCGAAGCCCCGACCGACGGCCGGCGCCCCGACGAGGACGCCGTCCTCCGAGACGGCCAGCGCGGCGCCGAAGCCCACGGGTGGTTCCATCCCTTCCGGATCGACCCGGCCGCGGTACGCCGCTACCTCGTCCTCGCCGGCCGTATAGCGGAGCACAGTCCCCACGAACCGATCCGCTCCCGGCGCTCCGACCAGTATCTCGTCGCCCGCGAACGCCACGGCCGTCCCGGCCTGCGCCCCCGGGCCGAGGTCCTCCGGCGGCGCGAGACGGGTCGAGAGCGCCCATCCCTCCGTGAAGGCGAACAGGTAGGCCGCTCCGCGACGCGTCGCCTCGCCCGGCGCGCCGATGAGGGCGAGGTCATCGGCGAGCGCGATCGCGGCGCCGAATCCCTCCGAGACCGGCGCGCCGGCCGGCGGAGCGAGCTCGCCGATCCGCGTCCACTCGCCGTCGTCCCCACGACGGAACGCATGGACGACCGTGCCACCCGCCTCCTCGTCGGGCTCTCCGATCAGGAGGTGGTCGCCGTGCGCCGCGAGCACCGAGCCGAAACCGCTCGATCCGGCGCGTCGGAGCGCGCCGCGTGGCTCCCATCCATCGTCGGCGGCGTCGTAGACGTGTACCAGCCCTTGGCCGTCCCGATCCGCGGGCGCCCCGACGAACAGCGTCGAACCCGCGAGGGCCAGCGTCTGCCCGAACGAGTCCCGCGGGCGCGGATCCGGCCCTTCGAGGACGCCCGTCTCGACCCACTCTTCGCCGTCCCGCACGAACACGTAGACGGCGCCCGGGGTGCGCTCCGAGCGCGACTCGCCGACCAGGATCCGCCCGTCGGCGATGACGACGGATTCGCCGAAGGACTGCCCCCGGACGACCGCCGGGCCGACGATGAGCAGTGCCGCCGTCAGGAAGATCGAACGTCTCGCGAATGCGTCGTGCGTCATACGTCTGCTCCGCTCTCGTTGCGTCCCGGCCGGCCGGCCCGGGACTCCTGTCTCTCGATCGACCTCGCGCCCCTCCCGGTCAGACCGCGACGGCCTCGCCCTTCTCGACGTCGTGCGACGCCGCGTAGGCCGGCCACAGGTCGTTCACGTAGCCGACGTCGTAGCCCTCCCGCGCCAGCCAGCTGCTCGCGACCGCCGCCCGGGCCCCGCTCTGACAGTGGACGAGGAGCGTCCTCCCCGGCCCGACGGCATCGAGCCGCTCGCGGTAGTCCGGCAGCCGCGTGTACGAGGCATTGATGGCACCCGGGACGTGCCCCGCGGCGAACTCGGAGGCGTAGCGGACGTCGAGCACCACGCCCGGCGACGAGGCGAGCGTCTCGAGCGCCCCATGGAAGCCCATCTCGGGGATGCTCGCCGACGCGCCGCCTGCCGCGAACAGGGCGCGCAGCTCGCCAGGAGTCGTGTACCCGGCGACCCGGTCGAGACCGACCCTCAGGAGATCGCGTACCGCCCCATCCAGGCTTTCGTCCTCGACCACCAGATAGATGTCGAGCCCCTCGTCGGTGATCACCGACCCCGCCGCCGTGTTGAACGCGTTCGTGAGCGGAATGTACAGCGACCCGGGCAGGTGCCCGGCCATGAACTCCGACCGGTCGGCGCGGGTGTCGACGACGACGGCCGTGGCCGGGTCGAGCCCCTCCAACGTCGCGGCGCTCACGTGCGGCGGGGTCGGGACGCCGCCGAGCACCGGAGCGCCGGACCTGTTCCACGCCTTCATCCGGGCGAAGTACATCGGAGGCTCCGGCTGGCCCTCGAGGATGTACTCGACGAAGTAGTCCTGCCCCCTGGTGGCCGCCTCGATCGCGGGGCTGAACCGCCGCTCGTAGCCCACCGTCGTGTCGGGGACGGCGCCGAGCGCCTTGCCGCACGCCGACCCGGCGCCGTGCCCCGGCCACACCTGGAGAAAATCGGGGAGCTCCAGAAAGCGTTCCACGGAGCCGTGCAACAGCCGCGCCGACGGCTCCATCGCGCCGGCGACCGCCGCCGCCTTCTCGAGGAGGTCGGGGCGTCCGAGCGCGCCGACGAATACGAAGTCGCCCGACACGAGCCCCATGGGCTCGTTGGCCCCGGCGCCGCCATCGGTCACGAGAAAGCAGATGTGCTCGGGCGTGTGACCCGGCGTGAACACCACGTCGAACCGGATGTTGCCGATGTCGAACACGTCGCGATCGTGAACGAGGACGCAGTCGTAGTCCCCCTTCCCCGGCCACTCGTAGCGCCAGTCCTCTCCCCCCTCGCCCGACAGGTATGCGCGGACCCCGCGCGCCGCGAACTCGCGGACGCCCGAGACGAAGTCGGCGTGGATGTGCGTCTCCGTGGCCGCGACGATCTCGAGTCCCTCCGTCTCGGCCAGCTCGAGGTACTGGTCGATGTCGCGGTGCGGATCGATGACGATGGCCTCGCCCGTCGCCTGGCACCCGATCAGATAAGCGTACTGCGCGAGCTTGGGATCGGTGATCTGTCTGAAGAACATTCCTCGTCCTGCCTCGGGCCGACGGCGGGTCGGCCCGCGTTCAGTGTGGTAGCGCCCGTTCGAGCGCCGCGTAGGCGAGGGTCCCGGCCAGCGCCGCGGCGAGCGCGATGACGGCGACCGTGACCCCTCCTCCGATGAGCGTGTAGATCGGACCGGGACAGGCGCCGAGCAGACCCCAGCCGAGCCCGAAGCAGATCCCTCCTCCCCAGTACCGCGCGTAGACCGGGGTCCGTTCCTTGTCGGCGATCCGGTAGGGCCGTTCGTCCCCCCCGGCCCGACGCAGGATCGCGAGCGACACCGCGCCGACGACGACCGCGCTCCCGATCACGCCGTACATGTG
>JAWWCR010000039.1:0-30975 GCA_033720355.1 Gemmatimonadota bacterium | reverse complement strand
TCGGTCCGTCCGAGCCCCCACCAGCCGACCAGAAGCCCCGCCGACACGACGGCGAGTACGGCCAGGGCCAGGCTCGACTCCGTCGCCAGAAGCGCGAGGCCGGGGAGGGCGAGCGGCGCCAGCAGGAAGACCAGCCAGCGACACAGCTTGTGGCTGAAGAGCTTCAACGCGAACGACCCGTAGCGCAGCGGGTTGAGCAGCCCGCGATGATACCCGAGGGTCGCGAGCCCCCTCGACATGGTACGTCCCTTTCGGCCCGTTTCCCGGGTCATCGACCCCGAGCGCGGCACGAGACACACGGCGTCCGGCACGTGGACGGACCGATAGCCACGCTCACGCGCGCGAAGGGCGCTCGCGAAATCGCGGCTCAGATTGGGAGGCTCCGGCGGGAGATGCAGCTCGCGCCGCGTCGCGTAGTAGCAGCCGCTGGCGCCCACGATGGTCCCGGTATCGCTCTCGAGCGAGCGGACCCACATCTCGTATCCCACATAGCCGCCCTCGCCGAGGTTCGCGTCCTCATCCCGGGCGATCGAGATATCCCGCCCGGACGCGACGCCGACCGTCGGGTCGTCGAGCGCGCGAACGAGCGGCTTGAGCGACCCCGGTCGAAGGCGGATCGAGGCATCCGTGTTGACCACGATATCGCCGCGCAGGTGCGGCGCGGCCGCGTTCTCGGCCGCCGTCTTTCCCCCGCGCCCCTCGATCCGCAGCAGCTCCACGCCGCGCTCGGCGTACGATCTCACGATCTCGTCCGTCCGATCAGAGGACGCGTCCGATACGACCAGGACCTGCAACCGGTCGCGCGGATAATCGAGCTCGAGGATCGCGTCGAGGGCGCCGCCGATCTGCGCCTCCTCGTTGTATGCCGGAAGCGAGATGCTGACCGAAGGCCACTCCTCCGGGTCGCCCGATGGCTGGTGGCGCGATCTGCGGAAGCGGGCCGCCACCCACAGGGTCGCCGGGTAGGCGAGATAGGCCCACGCGAACGCGGCGAGTGGGAAACCGACGAGGACGGCGCCGATGGTGCTCACGACGCGTCACCCATCGCCGCGGCGTAGATCGCCTCGTGCCGATCGAGCCATTGCGACTCACCATACTCCTCGTCGAGACGCCGCGCCGCCTCCGCCGTAAGCCGGCTCGCCAGCTCCGCGCTCCCGCGGAGATTCCCGACCGCGGCGACGAAGGCGGACGGATCCTCGGGCGGGATGAGTAGACCCTCCCGACCGTCGCGCAGGAGATCGGGGACTCCGCCAACTGCGGTCGCCACGATCGGGATACGGGCGTGCATCGCTTCCAGCGCCACGATCGGTGTCCCCTCGGTGCGCGACGTGATCGCGAGGACGTCGAACGCCCGCAGCAGGGCCCCCGCCCCGTCGACCTCGCCGTGCCACTCGACGCGGTCCGGTATGCCGAGCGCATGCGCCCTCCGCTCGAGCGCGGACCGTTCCGCCCCGCTCCCCAGGTACGAGACCCGCACGTCGGGATCGAGTGTCGGGATCGCCTCGAGCAGCACGTCGGGCCCCTTCTCGTGCCCGAGTCGCCCGACGAAGCCGATCACGAACCCGTCGGGCGGAAGCCCCAGTCGGTGTCTCGCCCGCTCGCGGTCGAGCAGAGGGGTGCTCCGACGGAGCGCGTTCGGAACGAGGTGCAGACGCGCGGATGGCACGCCCCCGTCGAGGAGGCGGCGCCGGAGCGCCTCCGACACCGCGATGACCTGGCGCCCACGTCTGAGACCGATCAGCTGCATGCGCTGGTAGAGCCTGTCTTTCTGGTTGCGGGTGATGTATCCGTGCGCGGTCGAGACCAGCGGCGCGCGCACGCTGGCCGCCGCACCCCCGGCGATGACGTCGGCCCGCGCGCCGTGCGTGTGGACGACCGACGGACGCCAGCGCGACATCAGCTCCTTCAGCAAACGGTATTCCCGCAGGTACCCCCGGGGACGGACGACGAGGCGCTCGCTCTCCATGCGTGACGGGGCGAGCGACTCGAAGAACGGGTGCGTCGCCGGATCGCTCCCCGTGACACCGGCGACGAGAATCCGATGCCCGCGGTCCGCGTGACCTTCGGCGAGCATCTGCACCACGCGCTCGGCCCCGCCGACCGTCGTCGGAACGATGACGTGCATCACCGCGAGCGATCCGTCGCGACGCGGCGCGCGCGGGTCGGCGGAGACCATCAACGAGTCCCCACGACGCCCGAAGCCCGAAGCTCCAGACCCGCCCTGGACAGCCCGGCTGGCACGTTCACCCGCGGCACCGAGTACGAGCCGGTGAGCGTGCCACGCGCTGCGAGTCCTCCACGGATCTCGAGACCCCCGGCGTGCCGACGCGCCGCGGCGGCCCGAGCGCCCTCGTTCGCGAGCCCGTACGGGTACGAGATCCACGACTCCGCCCGGCCCGTAGCGCGGAGCCAGGCGGCGGCGCGAGCGATCTCGTGGTCGGCCTCGTCCGTGGGGATCGCCGCGAGGTTCACGTGCGACCAGGTGTGCGACCCCAGTGAGATCCCGGGGCGGCTGGCAGCCGCCTCGAGCTCGGCCTTCGTCGCGCTGAGGGCGTATTCGGGCGGCTCGACCTCTCGCAGACCGGCCTCCCGCGTCCACCTCGATACGTCGAGATCGCGCCCCGCGTGCTCGGCCAGGGCAGTCCGGCGGATGGCGGGCGGCACCACCCCCATGTCCGGGTCTGCCAGGCGATCCCACCAGAACGACCGGCGGTCGAGCATCCCGGGCACGACGAATATCGTCGCGGGAAGGCCACGGCGAACCAGCTCGTCCACGCCCGCCTCCACCGCGCCCGCATACGCATCGTCGAAGGTGATGACGGCGCACGGGCGACCCTGCCCCGGGGGGTGGCGGTCGACAGAAGCCAGATCGACGATTTGGTGCGTCTCGACAAGACGATCGAGGTGCTCGCCAAACGCTTCCTGCCCGATATGGAGGCTTCGGTCGCCGGCGGGCTTCTCGCCACGCGGGATCACGTTGTGGTAGGCGAGCACTACGGTGCGATCACGGTTGACGCGTCGGGCGATCGCCGCCGCTCCGAGACCCGTGAGGCCTCGCTCGGCCAGGTTCTTTACTCCCGCGCGGAGGCTCACGCCGTCGCGTCTCCGGCTCGGGCGCCTCGACGACGCACCACCACGGAGGACACCCACTGACTGGCCTCCCGGAGGGCAGGCCCCGGATCGGAGAGCCGTTCGACCTCGAGCCGTCCACCCCCGAAGGCGGCGAGAAAGCCGCCCACGGCCGAAAGACGTCCGCCCGCCCCGCGGGGAAGATCCAGATCCTCCGGCCGGCGCCGCAGTCGAAGCAGGAGGTGGTCGACGTCTCCCCACAACCAGCGTGTTCGCACCCCGAGTCGGTACTCGCGCACCGGCTCCACGCGCTCTCCGAGGGCAGCGTCGACGAGGAGGCGCGGGAAGTCGACCCCCGCGTCGATCGCGAGCTGCAACGATCCCCAGAATCTGCCGTTGATCTCCATCAGGTAGGGTCGTCCGTCAGCCGACAGCTTGTACTCGACCATGGCGACCCCCTCCCAACCGAACGCCTCCAGGAGCGCGAGCGAGCGGGCCTCGAGGTCGGGGTCGATGGCGACGCTCTCCCGATACACGCTGACGCCCCCGGAAGGCGGCTTCTCGCGGAGCCGTCGGTGTGCGAACCTGGCCAGCAGACGACCTCGCCACGGCAACAGGAAGACCCCGACGCCGGGCCCCTCGATGCGTTCCTGAAGATGAATCGGGTAGGCGGCGGGTGGGAGGGACTCGAGGATTCCCGAGAGGGCACGCTCGTCGGCCGCATGGCGGACCGTGAGCCGGGTCCGCCTTCCGCCATCGAGACCCACCGAGCGGGAGGGCTTGACGACCAGGGGATACCGGAGCCCCGCCGGCGATCCCTCCCTTCCCTCGTCCGGAGACGAGAGGACGCGCTCCGCGGGCACCGCGATGTCGAGATCGCGCGCCCGCTCGAATACCTCCGTCTTGTCGCAGATGCGTCGGAACCGCTCGGCCGACACGAATGGGAGCGCGACGTCGCCGAGATGCCCGTTCAGGGGCAGAGCCGCGAGCAGCGCCGCCTCCGAGATCGGCAGCACCACGTCGGCTCGGCTCGATGCGACCGCGGCGAGGAGATCGTTCGCGAACTCCTCGGGACCCGACACCGGATCGGCGAGCGCGATCTCTTCGCAGCCCCGCGAGGCCCCGGCCAGCGAGCGACCGGAGACCGACCCGACGATGACATCGTGCCCCGCCCGTCTGAGCGAACGCGCCACCGCGAGCGCCGAACGCTCGCCGCCGTCTGTGACGAGGACGCGGGCCATCCGGCCTTTACCGGCCGTGGGCCAGTGCCTGCGGGGCGCGAGAATCCGCCGCCGGCGAGGCCGGGATCCCGAGCGCACCGTGGTAGATGGCCTCGTACCCCGAAACCATCGCCTCCGTCGAGAACCGACCGACATCGGCGAGCCGGCGCCGGTCGGCCACCCTGGGATCCGTTCCTCCAGTCAGGCGTCCTGACAGAACCGCGTCGAGACAGGTGGCGAGCCCTTCGGCATCCCCCGGCTCGGCGAGCAGACCGGACACCCCATCTTCGACGATCTCCGACGGCCCTCCGGACCGGGTGGCGACCACGGGCACACCGCAGGCGATGGCGTGCAGCGTCGTGAGCGAGAACCCCTCGTGGGTCGAGCTCGACACGTATACGTCGAGGGCCTGGAGAACGGCGGTTACGTCGTCCCTGAACCCGACGAAGCGCAGCGTCTCCTCGAGCCCGAGGGCCGATCGCTGTTCCAGCAGGCGCTCGTACAGATCGCCCGACGCCTCTCCGACTACGACGAACCGCACGTCGGATCGACACCCGACGACCTCGGCCGCCGACCGAAGAAGGACGTCGTAGGCCTTCGGTTCGCGAACGTTGCCGATGGCGCCTACCAGTACTTCGTTCCCGCCCGCGCCCAGCTCGGGTCGAAGCGACGGGTTGCGGATGGGCGGACATCGGTCGAGGGCGATGCCGTTGTGCACGACGCGCGCCTCGGCTCGCCGCAGCGGCCGACCCGAAAGGAAGTGATCGCGGAGCGCCCGCGAGACGAAGACCAGGCTCGTGGAGCGGCCGTCGATGACGCGGCGCTTCGCCAACCGATAAGACTCTCGTTCATCGAGGTCCGTGTGGCCGTGGAGAGTCGAGACCACCGGGACGGCGAGGAGCCGTCCCGCGAGTCCTCCGTAAACCGCCGAGCCGAGCAGGTGCGTGTGGATCAGGTCGATCCGCTCCGATCGCGCCAGCGAGACCAGCCGCCGCAGGAAGCCGAGGTCGAACGAGCCGGTCCCTTCGAGAACGACCGGATCCAGCCCCCGATCCGCGAGGGCGCGGTGGAGCCAGTCGATGACGGGAACGACGGGCACCGGCTCCCAGCCTCGCCCGGCGAGGCCTTCGGCGACCTCCATGAAGACGGTTTCCGCACCGCCGGGCCCGCCCGTGTCGATGAGGTGCAGGACGCGCCGGGGCATCGGTCAGCCGGGTGCAGGCCTGATGGCGGCGGCGTGCGACGGCCTCCCCGGGGGGGCCGGAGGGGTCGAGCCCGCGAGGACGACGGCCCTGTGCGCACGCCGAGCCGCGTCGAGTTTGTCCTTGGACAGCGTGTACAGGGCCGCAGTCAAGGCGTAGTTGATCCAGAAATACGGGTAGTAGAGCACCGTGACGAACGAGCCGGCGACCAGGAAGCCGATCAGGCCGGCGTCGAGACCCATGGATATGAAGTAGAAGAATCTGCCGTCGGGAACCGATCTCATACGTCGGCGCGTGACCGCGTTCATCCGCAACGTCCAGAAGATCATCACCACGAAGACCCCGAGCCCGATCAGTCCGAGCTCGGTGCTGGCCTGGAGGAAGATGTTGTGGACGACCTGGAAGTTGTCGCGATGGGGATAGTGCGCCCGGTAGTATTCGACCCAGTTTTCGTACCCGATCCCCAGGACCGGGTGGTCGCGCGTGACCTCCAGGGCGTCTTCCCACATGACGAGACGCGCCTGAGAGGTGTCATCGTCGCCCATTTCGGTGAATCGGGCCTTCTGCTGCGCGGGCAGCATGAGCCAGCCGGCGACACAGGCAACCGCGCCGATCGTGAGCATCCTGACACGCTTCGGGCTGTGCAGCACCATCCAGAGCACGACCGCCGCCGCTCCGATCTGCCCGCCTCGCGACGTGGACGCGATGATGGAGAGGACCGCGGTCACGGGGAGGGCGAGCACGATCCAGTACTTCCACTGACGCGTGAGGGTCTTCAGCCGCGGGCCCACGACGCGCAGGAAGTAGTACGAGAGCGGCAGGAAGATACACATCTGGATCGCCATCTCGCCCGAGTTCCGGAAGAAGCCCGGCGCCCCGCTGGCGCCCCAGCCGTCGAAGGCGAACCCCCTGCCGATCAGGGATCTGGTCGCGTGTTGCGACATCTTCAGGCTGAAGAGCAGGAACAGCCCGATGTAGAAGAAATACTTCGCCTCGGTGTCGACCAGTCGGGTGATGAGGAAGTACACCGCCACCCAGCTGAAGAAGAAATACAGCATCGGGTACGCGAGCGACGGGTTCCACGCGAAGCGAGACGAGAGGAGCACGACGACCAGGTAGAGGACCAGCCAGAGGTCGGCCGAGCTGAACCGTTTGAGCGTCCGGCCCTCGAGGACGCACGTGCCGAGCGCCCCCGCCAGACACCAGGTGGGCCAGGGCAAACCGCTCAGGGGCTCGTAGATGCTCTGGGGCCGCACGTACTCGAAGAAGAGATAGAGGCTGATGAACTTGAAGCTCCACGGCTGCTTCCAGAAGAACTGCCAGATCGCCGCGAGCTCGATGTTCTGCAGGCGTTCCATCCAGGGCACACCGGCGCGAGGCCGCGCGGCCCCCGGTGGGACCGGTCCGCGAGCCGGCATCGCTCCAGGCTGGACGCTCCTTGCGTGCCCCCTCAAAACCGTCCTCCCGAACTGCAGACAGGCATCGCCGCAACGCCACCGCATCGGGCGACCACGCCGTTGAACCCTCGCGAATATAGCACGATCCAGGCCGCCTGTTCGCGGTCTCGCGAACGGTCGCGTGTCGCCCACTCGACAGGTGGCCCGGGCACGCCCGCCAGCGGGCGGTCAGACGTGTTGCGCTGACGCGACACCGGCGAGGAGGCCCGGCCACCCTTCCCGCAACCCGGTGTCCCTCGCCCCCGCCGCCTCACTTCGCGCGCTCGAGCCAGGCGCGCACCTGTCGGACGTCGCGTTCCGCGAGCCGGCTGTGCGTGGGAAGGGTCACGAGCCGGCTCGCCAGAATACCGGCTCCCCGCGTGTCCGTATCGCGCCGGCTCGCGGACCTTCCCGTCCCCACGGTCGGAAGGGGGCGTGGATACCCGCGCACGATCCCGAGTCGCACCGCGGCGCCCGGAACGTCGGCGTCGGCGCACAAGACCGGAAACCGGAGGTACCCCGGTGTCGCCCCTTCGGGCGCGCGGATCGCCGTAACATGCGCATCGGGGCGGGCCGCGAGCCAGTCGGAATACCTGGCGGCAACGGTTCGACGGTGGCCGCTCTCGCGCGAAGCGAGGGCCCAGCTCGCGGACAGGACCGTCGCGGCGTGCGACGGCATGCCGCCGGGATCACGAGGCTCGCGGTAGTGGGTCTCGCCCAGCCCCAATCCCGGAATCGAGAGCGGGATCCGGTACGCCGATGGCCGAGTCAGCGTCCATGCGGCGGCCATCGCCACGAGCGATCTCGCCCGGCCGCCTCCCGAATGCAGATTCTCGACTGGCTGCCACCACGGTGGAGGCTCGGGGAAGTACGAGAGGAGCGCCCCGCCCGAGCCGCCGGTTCGGCCCTTGCCGCGCGCGAAGCTCAGCACGCTCAGGTCTCCGAGCGAGCCGAGGGGGCGATCACCGAGCGCCCCGCCGATCCCCTGCGCCGCGTCCTCCACGACCAGGGCGCCGTGCGCGGAGGCCAGGGCACGAACCTCGCCCATGTCCACCGGGATACCGAACAGGTGCGCGATCACCACCGTGCCCGCGCCCTCTCGCAGGGCCCGCTCGAGGGACGAGAAGTCGGGACCCAGCGTCTCGGGCGTCACGTCGTAGAAGGCGATCTCCACCCCCGCTCCGTGTACGGCCGAGAGGAGGTCGTAGCAGCCGTAGGCGGGGAGAGCGACCGGGCCGGGCCTTTCTCGCGCGCAGACCTCCAGGGCGAGTCGTAGGGCGCTCGTCCCTGTGTCCGTGAGCACGAGATCCCGTGGCCCGAGCTCCGCCCGTATCCGCCGCTCGACCTCTTCGCGCGCCGCGGCACCGCGCGACACGAGCGCCGCGGGCAGAGCGCCGATCGAGATCGGCGAGTAGACGGGCGGGACAGCGCGCCACACGGAATCCGACCTCAGGGGATCAGACGGATGATGTGCGGACCGAGCGCGTTCGTGAGTCGCAGCGGCAACCGGCGCCAGATACGGGGTCCCCACGCCAGCCCGGGGTCGTCGGGCACGGGCGTCGCGGCACGCCCGTCCGCGGACCGGTAGTACCAGTGGAGCGGCTCATCGATGCTGCCCGGCCACGAGCGTTTGTAGTCGTGCGTGCCACTATCGGGCGTACACCGCCCGAAGTTGAAGGTCTCGAGCCCCTCGAGGCACGCTCGCTCCATGAACTGCCAGTAGAGCCAATGGTTGGGTCGAAGATGATTGTGCGAGCGTCGCGACCCGGACCAGGTCATCTCGATCTCGGAGCCCCAGACGAGCGCGCACCCCCCCGCGACCGGTTCGCCCTCGTGGTACGCACACCCGAACCAGCTCGACGACCCGAACGTTCGGGAGATGGCCTCGAAGAGCTCGCGCGGCGGCGTCGGCGTCCCGAGCTCGCGCATCAACCGGCAGAACACCTCGTAGAACGGCTCGACCTGGTCGGGTCCGAACCTGGCCTCGAACCCTTCCTTGTCCGCGCGCCGGATCTTGGTTCGGAACTTCGAGGTGAAACTGTCCCAGAGGCGCTCGGGCTCACCGGGTGTCAACGGGAGCGTGACCGTGATCTTCCTGCCCGAATCGGGGAGGGTCGTCTCGATCTCGTTGCGGCAGCGGAGCTCGAGCAGGTCCACACCCGTACGCTCCGATCGGTCGATGGCCTCTCGAACCAGCACCTCGATGGCGCGAGGATCGCCGAGCGGGCCGCCGTAGTTGAGGAACGGCATGGAGACGAGGAACTTGCCGAAGAGCGGCGAGCGCACGGAGACGAGCGGGAGGACTCCCCTCATCTCGCCCCCATCGAATGCCGCGAGATATGGACAGTCGTGCCGATACGTGGTCTCGAGGATTTCCCGCCACCCGAACAGGTGCATGTGCGTCCATCCGTCACACTCCCGGACGAAACGGTCCCACGCGTCACCCGGTCCGTCGAAGGCCTGCACCTCCATCCGATCCTCCACTCCCCACGAAGACTCTCTTCATCTATCACCGACCGGGCGAACCTCGCGAACCCCGCACCCTTCGAGCCTCACGAAAATACCGTGCCCTCGCGCCGATCCGCCGTGGTCCGCAACATGCAACGTCGTCGCCGGCAAGCCGCGCATCCCGAGGAGTCCGCTTGAGCTCGACCGAACCTCCGCAGTCCGCCGACAGCCGTGTCGCCGCGTTCGTCGCCGTGTCGCTGCTGGCCGTGGCGCTCGCCCTTCGGCTTCCGGGTCTCGGGAACCTCTCACTGTACGGCGACGAGGACCTGAGCATGCTCGCCGCGGCGGCGACGGTCGAGACGGGAAACCCCGTCCTTCCTTCGGGGATGGAGTACAGACGCGGTCTGCCGCTCACCTGGCTCAACGCGATCTCGATTCGGGCGCTCGGCGATGCCGGAGAGCTCTCGGTACGGCTTCCAACAGCGCTGATGGGAGCCCTGACCGTCCCCGTCCTCTTCCTCTTCGGACGCAGGTGGATCGGCTTCTCGGGGGGACTCGTCGCCGCCCTGCTGATGGCCTTCTCGGAATGGCACATCGCATTCTCGCGGTACTCACGCATGTACGTCCCGCTGCTTTTTTTCCTCATCCTGGCGACGTGGGCGTACTGGAACTGGACGACCGGCGGAAGACGCCGCGACCTGCTCTACGCGCTTGCGGCGACCGCGCCGGTGCTCGCGCTCCACCAGCTGGGGATCGTCGTCGCGGGCGCTCCGCTGATGTTTCTCGCGTTCCCCGGAGCACTCGCCATCCCGGCGGGGGCGGTGGTCGCCGTCTCGGTGCTCGTGGCCTTCGTCGGCGGAGTCCCCCTCGCGGGGTGGATCACGCGGCCATACGACCTCCTGCCCATGGCACCACCCCTCCCGACCGCCGCCACCCCCGACCCGGCCACCGGATTCGCCTGGCTGAGCGTCCTGCCCGTCGCTCTTGCGGTCGCGGGCGTTGCCCTGGGCATCCTCGTGGCGATTCGAACCCGGCCCGAGGCCGACGACTCGACGGGGCGGTGGCTGCGGCTTGCGGCACACTTCGGACTCGCGGCCGCTACCGGTCTCGCCGCCGGGACGGGACAGATCCACGGGCTTGCCGTCGCGGGGGCGCTGTTCCTGATCCTGGGGGGGCGTGGGATTCTCCCCATGTGGCAACGTGCGCGCTGGCCCACGGTGGGGCTCCTGCTGCTCCCGGCCCTCCCCGTGGCGACACGAGTACTCCGGCTCGGCCTCGTCGAAGGGCTCGAGGCGAGCGCGGCGATCCCCTTCCCGCACGGGTACACGCTCGCGCAGCAAAGTCCCGTCTTCGTCGCCGCCTTCGGACTCATCACTCTCTTGCTCGTCCTACGGCCGATTGACCGGGGACGCCGCGGCGAGGCTGCGGCGGCGCTCCTCGCCATCTGTTATCTGACCGCGGTCGGGTTCGTGGTCGACGCGGGCCCGACGCGTTACCTGCTGCCGGTCTATCCGTTCATGCTCCTCGTCATCGGCGGTGGGCTGTTTCGCGGATCGAAGGCCGTGGTCGAGCGGGTCGCCGCCCGTTCCGGAGGCTGGATGTCGCGGGCGGACGCGATCGCGACCGTCCTCGCCTGCGCGATCGTCCTGTCGGGGGTCATCGGCGGGTACGGCATCGCCACTGGCGTCACGCAGCTGCGTCTCCAGCACGGCGAGCCGGTCAACGCGCTGATCCACATGTTTCCGTTCCATCCCGATCATCGCGCGCCGGGCCGGTTCGTGCGCGAGAACCGACGCGGGGGTGATCTCGTGGTTGCGGAGGATCCGCTCGTCCAGGCCTGGTATGCGGGGCCGATCGACTACTGGTTCCGACGCTACCCCGATATGCGCCGGTTTCTCCGGGTGCACGAAGATGGCCGGCTTCGCGACATCTACGCCGGCAGCGCTCCCCTCCCCGACCCCGCGACGCTCGACTCCATCGTCGCGATCCACGCCGGACGCGTGTGGTTCATCACGTCGGGCGAGACGACGTACGCGACGCAGTACTACCTCTCCCCCGAACAATCGACCTGGCTCGACTCGCTCCGGTCGGTCGCCGAGCCGGTCGTTCAGGGGGAAGACGGCCGATCCGCCCTGTATTGCCTCAACTGCGCGGTCGCACCGCTCCCGGAGCCGTGACTCCCGCGGGGCCCCACGTCGCGCGGGGGTCGGCACGCCGATCGGGAAGAAGCTCACCGTAACACTCGGCGATCGACCGGAAGTCGAATTCGGCGAACAACCGCTCGAGTCGCGGAGCCGTCCGATCCAGTCGCCCATAGTGGCGCAGCCGGGTGAGCGGCGGCACTTCGAGACGCGGCTGTTCCTCGTCGATCTCCCAGGGGTGCGTGTAGAACACCCCCGACCTCCCCTCCCGAACGCACTCGAGGGCGGTACCCCGTGTGAGAGCGAAGGGAAGCAATCGGAGATACGCTCCCCCCGCTCCCGGTACGCGCATCCCCGCGACGACCCGCGTCGCCAGCGGAATCTCGACGATCGTCCCCGCGTCGCGCTCGACGACGTGGACGAACGGCCGAGCCCGCGGGTTTCCGTAGTCGGGGCGCCGGATCGGAAAGACGCTCGAGTCGTAGAGGTACTCCTCCTCGATGAGCACGTCGTACGCCCACTCCTGCCCGGCGAGGAGCGAGAAGCTCGGGGCGCGGAACCCGAGCACCTGCTTCCCGGTGAGATCTTCGAGGATCCGACGTGAATCCCTCACCTCCCGTCGGAACTCCTCCGGCGTCAACGTCGGCAGGCGGCGATGCCACCACCCGTGAGAAGCGATCTCGTGCCCGGCCTCGGCGATCAGCCTCGGGATGTCCGGGTGTCTGTCGGCGACCCACCCGAGGATGAAGAACGTCCCCGTCGCCGAGTGTGCGGCCATCATGTCGAGCAGCGAGTCGACCGAGCGTCCGAGCCGGCTCGGCATGGCGGCCCACTCGTCCCTCGTCAACACCTCTTCGAAGGCGCTGACCTGAAAATACTCCTCGACATCGACGGAGAAGGCCTGAGGCGTCGGTGGTCCGCTCACCCGGCGTCCTCTCCCTTCTCGTCGCGGCGCCGGATCCGATATCGGCGTCCCCCACCGGCGTGGAGGTTTACGATCATCTCGCCCACCAGCCCCAGCGCTATCGCCTGGCAACCGAGCGTGAACGTGATCACGGCGACGAGCAGGATCGGGCGGTCGGCGAGGGGCTGCCCCAGGAGCATGCGCTGCACGAACAGGATCGCCATGAGTACGGCCCCGCCCACGACGAGCGATCCGCCGACGACCCCGAAGAACCGCAGCGGCTTGTCGGTAAACCGTATCAGGAAGAAGAGGCCGAGCACGTCGACGAGCCTCCGCAGGTAGACCCCGAACGTGTGACCGGCGCGCAGCGATCGATCGCGCGGGTGCTGAGGAGCGTCGATCTCGGCGACCTCGAACCCTTCCCGTTGCACGAGAATGGGGAGGAAGCGGAAGAAATCGCCGTAGAGGGGCGTCTCCTCGAGAACCTGTCGCCGCATCGCCTGAACGCCGCTGCCGATGTCGGATGTCGGCTGTCCCACGAGCCGCGAGAGAAGCCCGTTGAACGCGCGCGTCCGGAGCCTGCTTATCCAGCCATCGGCTCGCGGATAGCGTCGGGCGACCACGAGATCCGGACCATCCCGGACGGCCTGGACGAGCTTCGGAAGGACATCGCTCTGCACGCGATGATACGAGGGCATGGTGACGATGATGTCGGCTGCCGCGAGCTCGGATGCCTCGCGCAGGAGGTCGGCCTCACCGACTCCCCCCAGGGCCTCCACGACCCGTATCGGCTCTCCCGCCTCGATGAGGGCCCTGAGCGGCTCGGTGAGCGGGCGAGCCCACGGCTGCACCGCGAACAGGAACTCGGTGTCGGGATCGGCGTCCTGGAAAGCCGGGGCATACTCGCCGTAGACCTCCTCGAGCGCGTTGCTCCCTTCCGTGACCCGCACGACCACCGAGACGGTCGGTACCGGCGACGCCCCCGGGTCCGAGGCGGTCGTCACCTCGGGTACGGCGGTCTGTCCGGTTCGGGCGGTTCGAGACTGCACGTCGGTCATCGCGCCCGCCCACCGGACCGAACCCGCGCGAATTCCTCGGAGAGCTCGTGCATGGCGACCTGGGCGATGAAGCCGACCATGAAGAGGTATAGCGAAAGGCCGAAGAACATCGCGGCGGCCCCCGAGTGTACCACCCCGGGCAATCCTTCGAAGGTTGCCGCGAGCTGTCCGATGGCGAACGCCGTCCCGCAGACGGCGGCGGCGATCCCTCCGTATGCGAACAGGAGTAGAGGCCGCTCCCGAAACCACCGCAACGTGGTGACGGTCGCCAGATCCGTCAGCACCTTCCAGACCCGGGCCAGACCGTACTTGCTCTCTCCGTAGAGCCGCGGATGGTGGCGTACGGGCACCTGCGCGATCTGCGCCCCCGTCGCCCCCACGGCGAGCGCCGGGATGAAGCGGTGCATGTCCGAATAGAGGCCCAGCAGCTCGATGAGCTCTCGTCTGTACACCTTGAGCGAGCACCCGTTGTCGATGATCGGCACCCCCGTCACCACCCGAATCAGGAAGTTCGCCACGCGCGAGGGGATCTTGCGGGTCACGAGCCGGTCCTTTCGGGCCAGCCGGTACCCGACCACCAGGTCGAACCCCTCGCGCAGCTTGTCGACGAGCAGGGGGATGTCTCGCGGATCGTTCTGTAGATCGCCATCCATCGTCGCGATCACTCGGCCCCGGGCGGCGTCGAACCCCGCCTGCGTCGCCGTGGACTGTCCGTAGTTGCGGGACAGCGGGATGAGCCTGATCCGCGGATCGTCCGCGCAGGACACCGCCGCCGCGACGGTGCCATCCGCGCTGCCGTCGTCTACCAGTATCAACTCCCACGACATGGCGCCCTCGAGCGCCGCGCGCACCGAGTCGACCAGGGGCACGACGCTTTCCTCTTCGTTGTAGAGGGGGCAGACGACGCTGAGCTCGGGCCGATCGCCCCCCCCGTTCTCGCGAGCCGGCATCAGGATGTCTCTCGCAGGGCCTGCACCAGCGCGCGGCAGCACGCGTCCAGACGCGTGTAGATGCGATCGAAGAAGTCACGGTCTCGATCGATCGGATCGATGACGGTACGCGTATCGATCCGTCCGGGGTCGAAGTCGCCCAGCCGCTCGACCAGGACACCGCCTTCGAGCGACTCGACCCGCATGGCCTGCTTTCCATCCATCACGAGGACGAGGTCGGCCCACCTCAACATGTCGGGCGTGATCTGTGACGACCGATGCGCGGTCAGGTTGACCCCGTGTTCGGCGGCGACCGACACGGCCTCGCGCGGCGCCGGACGGCCGGACTCGAGGAACCCGGCCGAACGGACATCGAGCTCTGGCGCATCGCGTCGCAGCACGCCCTCGACGTACGGACTCCGGCAGATGTTCCCGAGACACATCACGAGGACCCGGCGGGGCCGCACCTCGCGTACCCGACGTCGCGCGCCCCGGCGTCGGAGCACATGGAGGAGTCGGTCCGGACCGTGGCGGAGACCACGTAACAGCTCGCGCGCCATCATCGGCCGGGGAGGTGCCGCGCCAGCGCGTTCGCCACCTCCGTCACGGTCGCGGCGGCGAGCGCGTCGGCGCGCTGCACCGAATCGGCGTCGCGGCGGAGGGGCAGCACAAGTCTTACGAGCGCCTCGTCGGTGCGCCTTTCGAGGAGCGCGTCGCGGAGAAGCAGCCGCTTGACGTCGTACTCGCTCGCCGTGATCCGGCCGCGCCCCTGATACCAGTAGTAGACGAGCGCCCGAGCGCCCGTCCCGTGCTCGATGAGGTATCGGTTGATCTCGACGGGCCCGTACACGGTGCGAGTCCGCACTCGGTCGGCCTCGACCGCTTCCCAGCCCGACCCGGGGAGGCAGTTCGCGGGCGAGTGGATGCTCAGCCCGCCGGTCTGCCGCCCGTACCAGGCGACGTAGATGGTTGCCGGCCGACCCGACTCGAATCGGTACTCGCGGTAGAGCAGATCGTCGGCACTGAGCGCCTCGCGTTCGGGCTGAGGCACCTCGAGCTCTGCCGACAGCTCGAGCCCGGCCAGCGCCGAGGGGAACTCGCTGAGCGGGCGTGCGAGAGAGACCCGCTCCTGCGGCTGGACCAGCGCGCGCCCGCCGAGTCCTACGAGGAGAACCAGGGCCGGGGCGGACATCGCCATCGCCCGACCGGCGAGAACCGTCGCGCTCTCCCGACGGCCGCTCATTCCGTCCTCTCGAGCGCCCACGCGGTGAACGCGATGAGGGCGAGCGGAAGCACGAACGCGACCGCTCCCATCGCGTGGTGCATCAGCCCCGTCGCGGCGCCGGCCCCGAAGTAGTACACGAGGAACCCGGTTGCGAACACGCGGACGACGTTCGCCGCGATCGCGGCGGGCACGGCGAGGACCACCAGACACACCCGCGCCAGTGGCGCGGTGACGTACGTGCCGGCGATGAGGATCGTGAGACCGAGGAGCGCCGAGATCGAGCGGAGCCCGCTGCACGCCGCCGCCACGAACAGCTCGTGGCCCGGCAGGAAGATCACGTTGCCCGCCTGGCCAGCGGGGATGTGGCGCGCCTGGAGGAGCCAGACGGCCGCGTCCGAGGCGAGCAGCTGGAGGGGCAACGTCAGCGTATCGAGGACCATGTCTGGCAACGGGACCGCGCTTGCCAGGAGGGCGAAGGGCAGCCACCACGCGGCCAGCTGCGACCACCCCCGGTAGTAGACCGCGAGGCCCGCGAGGGCGACCAGGGCACCCAGACGCTGTGTGAAGAGCTCCCCGGCGAGGCTCCCGAACAGGAACGCGCACACGGCGAAGCCGACGAGCACGAGCCCTCCCGTCCGTGCCGGGTCGGCACCGGCGGTCATGCGTTTCGCGGCGAGCCAGACGGCGAGCGGCGCCATCAGGAACCCGTGTCCGTACTCGCCGCTGCTCGCCCAATCGCCGACGAGCGACACCAGCGCCGGCCAGAAGAAAAGCAGGTAGCTGGCGGCGACCAGGACGGTGGCCGGCAGCCACGCTCCTGGGCGCGACAGACGCGACAGCGTCCCGGCGGCCGCGTTCATCAGGATGCCCCACCCTTCCGGGAGCGCAGCGCCGTCACCGCGATCGCGATCCAGCTCAATGGATAGACGACCGCCTGGATACCGTTCCGGATGGTCGCCCGACGGACCGTTCCCAGGGCTTCGGCGGGCGTCTGGGAGAGGACGGCCGGCGCCGACGTGAACAGGAAGAACGCGAGCAGGAGACACACGACCGCGTAGACCGCGAACAGGGTGGCGATGAGAGCGGGCGCCCGAGGGGCCCGCCGCGGTGCCCGCAGGACCCCGTACGTGATGAGAAGCAGACCGAGGGCCGACAACGGCATCGAGTCGAGCGTCCGCCCCACCGTCGCGTACTCCCACGCCACGTTTCCCGGCGCCGCGGGGAACCACAACAGGATCATGTCGACCAGCGCCACGAACGTGAACGCGAACCCGGCGATCAGGAGGATCCGGGCCATGGGGCCGCGCAGGCTGGCGCCCGAGGTCGACGGCTCGACGAGCCGGGGCGCCTCCGGGGGGCTCATTCGACCTCCGTCCGTGCGACGCGGACGCCGCCTCCGGCCTGCCGCGCCTCATCCAGAGCCCGGCGGGCCGCGAACAGACGGTCGAGCACCCGGAGCCGGTGGCGCGCGCTCGTCCCCCCCGCGCCGGATCCCCGCGATCGCGAACGCGGGTCGAGCGGCGCGATCCCGGCGCTGAGGTCGTGTCCCTCGCCGCCCACGACCCTCGAGACGAAGCTGCCGGCGCCCATCACGTCAGCCCCGTACAGGATCACGACGAGCTCGGAGGGACCGACCCAGGCGTGGAGATCCGATCCGCGGATACGCGACTTCACGTCGCTCAGCCGGGGATCCCTCGTCTCGCCCGGCGCGTGCCGGGTCGGTCCGAGCATGACGCACCCGAGCCGCGTTCCCGACCGGGAGGCGATCGAGTCGAGGATCGGCAGGCCCTCGACGATCGCGTCGAACCCCTCGGAACCGACCATCCCGGTCTCGGCCGCGGTGCGCCACAGCGACTGAAGATCCGAGAGGCGGTTCAGTTTCCGAACGAGGTCCTGCGAGCGGATCGGCTCCACGACCACGTCCCAGACCGCGTTCCGCACGGCGTCGAGACGTGTTGACGCCGTGCGGTCGAGCGAGTCCCACGACCCGGTGGTATACAGCAGAACCGGTAGCTCGGGGCCGCCGGGGCGCGGGTCGCCGGCCACGAGATCGAGCCCGGCGTCGGCGACGGCTTCATCGAGGATGACGATATCGGCCATGCGAACGAGCGCGTCCGGTTCGAGGCTCGCGATGTCGGGGACATGGTGCAGCCCGAACCCGTGCGGCTCGAGGACCGCGCGCAGCGAAGACGCGAGTACCCGCTTCGGCGACAGCAGAACCACGTCGCGCGATCGGGCCTCGGTGCGTGGGTCGTTCATCTGACTCAGGACCGCCGGCGGACACGCTGGATCATGACGGGGAGCGTCCGGAGGATGATCTCGAGATCGAAGCGCAACGAGCGCTTCTCGAGGTATTCGAGATCGTACTGGAGCTTCCCGCGCACGTCGTCGACGGTCTGGTCGGGCTCCTGGTTCACCTGCGCCCAGCCGGTGATGCCGGGCCGGACACGCTGGCGAAGCTGGTAGTTCTCGACCTCGTGCCGCAGCTGGTGCACGAACATCGGGCGCTCGGGCCGAGGCCCGACGACCGACATCTCACCCCTGAGAACGTTCAGTAGCTGCGGGAGCTCGTCGAGGCGAAAGCGACGAAGCACGCGTCCGACTCGCGTCACGCGGCTGTCCTCCGGGGCGGCCCACACCGGACCCGTGTCGCGCTCGGCATCCGCCGTCATCGTGCGGAACTTGTAGATCGTGAACGGACGGCCGCCGAGATCCGTCGTTCGGCGTGAAGCGGTCTCGGGGTCCGGTGGCCCCGCGTCGCGACGGTCGATGCCGATCCTGAGCTGACGGTACACGACGGGGCCGCGACTATCGAGCCGGATCGCGATCGCGACGATGATCAGGACGGGCGAGAGGACGATCAGACCGACGAGCGCAACGATCACATCGACGGCCCGCTCGAGCCCTTCCGCACGGGCCTGAGTGAACCTCGGCCGCCGGGCCTGATCTCGGATCGCCAGTTCGCTCGCTTCCGTCACCTTCGCGATGGACTCCACTCAGAAGATTCTGATGGCGATGAGGGTCAGCGACGCGACGAGCCCGATCGCGGCCAGGAGGAAGCGCCCGAGAGAACTCCCCGACTGCGGGATGTACATCTCGTCGCCCGACATCACGCCGAGATCGTCGAGCGACATGCTCTGCCACACCACTCCGGTCGGTATGTCGAGGGGCACGCCCATCCGCCGGAACTCGATCGTATTGATGTTCGACGCGTTGTTCGGGCCGCCGGCGACCATCACCGCCTCGCTGACCAGGCTCGCGCCATCCATCAGGTAGAAGCCGGGGTTTCCGACGAAGCCCGTCACGCCGATTCGCTTGAGCACCAGCGCGTCCACCCGCGGCTCCCTCAGATACGTCGCCAGCTGGAGGCTGATCTTCTCTTCGATCTCCGAATACAGCGCCCGAGAGACATCCACCGGGTCGATGTCCACCAGCGCCAGGGTTCGCGTGGGCGTCACGGTGTGATCCAGCGTCCACCGGTCCTCGCCGGATACCCGAAGGCGGACGACGTCGCCCGCGAAGACGTCTCCCGCGGTGAGCCGCTCGGAGATCGCCTGGATCGAGCGCTCGATCTTCGTGTGGTCGTCGCTCCCGGCGCGGTGCGAGCTGAGCTCGCCCTGGAGCGAGTCGATCATCGCCGTCAACTGGGCGCGAGTCGCCATCCGCGGGCCGTGATCGGCGGGCACCAGCTGCTGCCCGACGACCGACGCGGCTGTGAGCGTCATCGCGACGATCGACATCACGCACGCCCTCGAACGCGCGTCGCCACGTCCTGTCAGATTCCCTCGACCCCGCACAGCGCCCCCTCTGCGAACCCGGATTCCAAGACCCGCCCGGCCGGACCGACCGGTCTTAGCGGAGAGCGTGGTGCAAGACCTGCACCACCCGATGTGGGGTATCGCACGGTCGCGAAACCGCGTCTCGACAGGGGATTCCGCCGGATCCGCGGGCGTCCGACCGCTCGTGTCCGCTGGCGTTCCGCGGAGGCGTGTTGCAGGGTGACAACACCGCGCGGTGCGACACCGTTCGCCGGCGGAGCCGGCGGGCTGACGTCTCGGCCGACCCGGACGGGCTCAGTCGAGCCCGTAGTCTCTGATCTTGTAGAGGAGGGCCCGGTAGGAGAGGTCGAGGAGGTCGGATGCCTTCGTCCGGTTGCCCCCGGTGATCTCGAGGGCGCGCGCGATCAGCTGCCTCTCGAGCGCGGCCGTGCGCTTCTTCACCGACAGCTCGTCCTCGGGTAGAGAGTCGGGCCCGTTCACACGCGACTCCCCATCCCGCACGGGCTGAGGAAGCTGCTCCGGGGTCACCCGGGGTCCTTCGGCGAGCACCATCGCGCGCTCGATCACGTTCTCCAGCTCGCGGACGTTTCCGGGCCACCCGTAAGCCAGGAGGAGGTTCATGGCAGCCGACTCGAGCCCCTCGACGTCGGTCCCCAGCGAGGCGTTGTACGAGTCGATGAAATGGTGCACGAGAAGCGGCACCTCCTCCCCGCGGTGGCGGAGAGGGGGCAGGTGGATGTTCACCACGTTCAGCCGGTAGAACAGATCGGACCGAAACGACCCCTGCTCGACTTCCTTTTCCAGGTCTCGCGCCGTGGCGGCGATGATCCTCACATCGACCTTGCGCGTGACGGACTCGCCGACCCGACGGATTTCCCGATCCTGGAGCGTCCTCAGGAGCTTCACCTGCAGCGCCGTCGGCAGTTCGCCGATCTCGTCGAGGAACAGCGTTCCCCCGTTGGCCTCCTCGAACAACCCGACCCGGTCGCGCTCGGCGCCCGTGAATGCGCCGCGAACGTGACCGAACAGCTCCGACTCGAGAAGGTTCTCCGGGATCGCTCCACAATTGACCGGGACGAACGGCTGGTCCCCGCGGGAAGATGACGCGTGGATGAGCCGGGCGATGACCTCTTTCCCGGTACCGCTCTCCCCGGTGATGAGGACGGTCGAGGGGTGCGGCGCGACCTTTTCGGCCAGCTCGACGGCCTGGATCATGGCGGGGCTCTTGACCACCAGGTCCGGGTGCCGGGTGTCGGCCTTCACCTGGGTCCGCAGGCGTTTTACTTCGCGGCGCAGCTTCTCGCGCTCCTCGGCCTTCCTGAGCGTCAGCAGGATCGCGTCGGCCGAGAAAGGCTTGGCGATGTAGTCGTACGCACCCGCCTTCATGGCCTCGAGCGCCAGCTCCACGCTGCCGTAGGCCGTCATGGTAACGACGAGCCCGTCGCCACCCTCCTTCCTGTACTCGTCGAGGAACTGCAGACCGTCCATCTCGGGCATTCGTACGTCGCAAAGCACGATATCGGACGCCTGCTCGAGGGCCTGTGCGAGCCCGTCGCGCCCGTTCGACGCGGTGGACACGCTGTATCCCTCGTCCTCGAGGATCATCGAGACCGTTCTGCGAACCCCGGCCTCGTCATCGATCACCATTACGTTCATGCCACTTCCTCCGCGACGTCTGTCTGGAGCTCGCGATCGATGAGGGGGAGCACGAGCGCGAATCTGGTGCCCTCGCTCGGTCTCGACTCGGCGATCATCCCGCCACCCATGGCCTCCGCCAGCCGGGCGCTGACTGCCAGACCGAGCCCGGTGCCGCGTCCCGGCTCCTTCGTGGTGAAGAAGGGCTCGAACACGCTCGCCAACCCCTCCGGATCGATCCCGACGCCGTTGTCGGTGACCTCGATGCGGACGATGCGATCTCCCGGATCGAACCGTCCGAGCGCATCGGGCGAAGTGCGATGCGAACGCAGGTGCGAGTAGTCGACGCCTTCCGGGTCGTCCTCCCGTCGCGCGGGCTCACGTTCGCTCGGCGACCTGAAGTCCTCGGTCACGGAACGGACCTGGATTCGACCCGGAGCCGATGCCTCCTGGATCGCGTCCTCGGCGTTCAGTAGGAGGTTGACGAGAATCTGCTCGAAGTGGCCCGGGTCGCCGAGCACGTGCGGCGGAGGGATCTCGAGATCCACGTCGATCCGCACCGTCTTCAACTGCCCTTGCTTCTGAAGCAGATCGACCGTCTCGCGGACGACGCGGTTCACGTCGAACACCGACGTCGTACGGCTGGTCGGGCGCGCGAAGTCGAGCAGTCCCCGCACGACCCGATCGATGCGCTGCGTCTCGTGCCGGATCGATTCGATCCACTCCGGGTCCGTCGCGCCCCGGCGCTCGGCGACGTCGAGGTAGCCGAAGATGGCGCCGAGCGGATTCCCGACCTCGTGGGCGATCCCCGCCGCCATACGTCCGACGGCCGCGAGCTTCTCGGACTGCACCAGCTCGTGACGCGCGAGCGACAGTTCGCGATTCGTCTCGTTCAGCGACGCGACGTTATGTCGGAGCTGCTCCTGGTGACGAATGAGGCGATCTGCCATGCGGTTGACGCTTTCGGCCAAACGCCTCAGCTCGTCCGCTCCGGCAGGAGCCAGGCGACGGTCGTACCTCCCGGCCGCGATCTGCTCGGCCTCCTCCATCATGCCCTCGAGCGGGCGGACGAAGAGACGGCGAAGCCGCAGGTCTCCTACGGCAAGGACCAGCGCGACATCCAGAGCTATGATCGTAAGCAGGCCGGGGATCATGACTTGCGGAGATGGCATCCGCGGCACGAACACCAGCATGACGGCCGACAGGGCGATCAGGGCGACGGTCAGGAGAACCGCCAGCCCCCGTAGCAGGACCGACCTGAGCGAGCCGGCCCCCTTCGCCTCGTTTCTTCCAGGATCCACCAGGGCGACCCCACTTCTGACGTGTTGCTAACGCGTTGCTCCCGTTGCGGCCACGCGAACGGGTGGAAGACCCGTGCCGCAGACGCCTCGACGTCTCCGCCGCGACGCTTCGATGCCACACCTCGCCCACCGTCCCCGCACCGCACCCCGTGAACGCCACCTCTTTTTTTCATCGTATGCGTAAAAATATCCGCTATTTGTATGATCTTTCTCATGAGTTAGGCACAAAAACAGTATCCTACGGCAATATATGGTGATTCTGTTGACGTTTGCGTGATTATTGCGCAGAATCTCGACCTTGTCGCGAGGACCCGCGAGGGCGCGGGCCCACCCACACACCGGAACGAGGAGGCGAGGGGCATGGCGTCGGACATTCTGTTTGGAGCTCCCTCGGAGCACGTGGCCGAGACGCGGTACGAGGAGTACGGGAAGAAGATCGGGGCGCAGCCCGATCGCGATGGACTGATGGAGCTGTGCCGGATCCTGAACGTCCGTTTTCTGCGGCTCGTCTTCACGGACATCCTCGGGATGCCCAAGAACGTCGAGGTGCCGGCGAGCCAGTTCGACAAGGCCTTCGACGGCGAGATCCTGTTCGACGGGTCCTCGATCGCGGGCTTCGTGCGGATCGAGGAGAGCGACATGCTCCTCAAACCCGACCTGAGCACCTTCCGCGTGTTCCCCTGGGGCAACCCGGACGCCCGCGTCGCGCGCGTGGTGTGCGACGTGTACCGGCCGAACGGCGATCCCTTCCCCGGCGACCCGCGGCTCTGTCTGAAGCGTCAGACCGCTCGCGCCGCGGAGCTCGGCTACGAGATGAACGCCGGCGTCGAGGCCGAGTTCTTTCTTTTCGAGAAGGGACCGGACGGCTCCCCGACGATCGTGACGCACGACGCGGGAGGGTACTTCGACCTCACGCCCGTCGATCTCGGCGAGAAGGCGCGGCGGATGATCGTCAACGACCTCGAGGCCATGGGGCTCGAGGTGGAGGCGGCGCACCACGAAGTGGCGCCGGGGCAGCACGAGATCGACTTCAAGTACGGTGAGGCGGTACGCACGGCCGACGACCTGATGACCTTCAAGTTCATCGTCAAGAACGCCGCGCTCGCACACGACCTCCACGCCACGTTCATGCCGAAGCCCATCTTCGGGGAGAACGGGTCGGGGATGCACACACACCAGTCCCTGTTCAAGGACGGCGAGAACGTCTTCTTCGACGCCGACGCCGAGTATCAGCTCTCCGAGACGATGCTCCACTACATCGGTGGTCTCAAGAAGCACGCGAAGGCGATCGCCGCGATCACCAACCCGACCGTGAACAGCTTCAAGCGGCTCGTGCCCGGCTACGAAGCGCCGGTCTCGATCGCGTGGTCGCAGCGCAACCGGTCGCCGATGATCCGGATCCCGGACCGGCGCGGCATCGGCACGCGGTGCGAATTCCGCATGCCCGACCCGTCGTGCAACCCGTACCTCGCGCTCGCGGTGCAGCTCGCCGCCGGGCTCGACGGTATCGAGAACCGGATCGACCCCGGTCCGCCGCTCGACACGAACGTGTGGCGCCTCTCCGAGGCGGAGCGCGCCGAGATCGGGCTCGAGACGCTTCCGGAGAATCTCGGCCAGGCCGTCGCCGAGCTCGAGAGGGACGAGGTGATCCTCGAGGCGCTCGGCAGCCACATCTCCGACAAGTTCATCGAGGCAAAGAAGGCCGAGTGGGGCGACTACGTCGCATCGGTGAGCGAGTGGGAGCTGGATCAGTACCTGGCGACGTACTGAGACCGCGGCGGTTCGCGGGCAGGAAAGGGGGGGCGCCCGGGCGCCCCCTTTTTTTGCGAGCTCGTCAGGCGGGGGACGCCAGACGAGCGTCGGCGATCGCTTCGACCGCGACGAGGAGCGAGGACAGGTCCGACCGTCCCTCGGCCCGGATCTCGGAGATCACCCCGCGGATCCGGCTCAGATCGACCGCGTGGGCGTGGCGGAACCGCTCGAGCGACTTGTCTACCGGGCCCTGCCGATGGCCGTCGAGCACGGCGGCGGCGATCCCGAGCCGTGCCGTCTCGAGCCTACCGATGAGGATCCGCGCGCTGCGCTGCGCCCACACGTCCCCGTTCGCCAGAACGTCGAGTCGACGACGGACCCACGGGAAATCGATCTCCTCCGAGAGACCCAGGTAGATCGCGCTGACGGTCTCGGTGCTCGCATGCGATCGACCGATCAGACTCGCGATGGGGAGGAGCTCGTCGAGATAGAAGAAGGTCGACAGCGATAGCGCGGTCTCGGAGTCGAGCCCATCCATCTCCTGGAGCGAGCACCGGCTTCGAAACGATTCGAGACGCTCGCCCGAGAGCAATCGCGGGAGCGCTTCCCTCACCTCGCGCACCGGCGTTCGCAGCGACTCTATCGCTTCGCCGATGGACGCCGCCGCGAGGTCGCTGTTCAGCAGCCAGCTCGTCGCGCGCTCGAGCGTGGCCGCCATCTCCAGGTACCACTGGTACTGCGCGCCCGTTCGCACGGAGGAGTCCACTTCGCGCAACCGCTCGTAAAGGGCGTCGGCATCGGAGATCGCGTTGGCGATGTACCACGTGCGTGCGACCGTCGCCGCCGCCCGGTCGGTCTCTCCCATGAGCCGGATGTGGCTCGACGCCCCCATGCGGTCCACGTAGAGGTTGGTGAGGAGCGTCGAGACGAGGTGGGGCCTCAGACGGTGCCCCTCGAGATCCGCGTCCGTCACCGCCTCCAGCGCCCGGGGCGGGAAGTAGTCGCGCACCAGCTCGAGCAACGCCGGATCCGACGGGATCTGCGAACGCTGGAGCAACGTCTTCAGGTGCAGCTTGGCGTGCGCGAGGATGACGGCCAGCTCTGGACGCGTGAGCGGCGCCCCGACGTCGCGGGCGGCGAGCTCGTCCGCATCGGGCAGGTATTCGAGGGCGGGATCGAGCACCCCCTCGCGTTGCATTCGGCCGATCGCGTCGACGAGACCGGTGATCGCGGCGCGGGCCCGCCGCTCGTCGAGGCTGATCGCGAGACTCTGCGTGTAATTGTTGAGGAGCACGGCCTCCGACACCTCGTCGGTGCAGGCCTCGAGGAGCGTGTTCCGCTCGTCCGGCGTCAGGCTCCCGCGCGCGACCGCGGCGCTCAGCAGGATCTTGAGGTTCACCTCGTGGTCCGACATGTCCACGCCGGCCGAATTATCGAGCGCGTCCGTGTTCACCCGCCCTCCGGCGCGCGCGTACTCGATCCTCCCACGTTGTGTGAGGCCGAGGTTGCCTCCCTCCCCGATCACGCGGGCCCGCACCTCGGTCGCGTCGACCCGTACCCCGTCGTTGCTCGGGTCGCCGACGTCGGCGTTCGTCTCGTACGTGGCCTTCACGTACGTGCCGATCCCGCCGTTCCACAGGAGGTCCACGGGGGCTCGCAGGATCGCGCGTATCAGCTCCTCGCCGTTGACCTCCTCCTCGCGCAGATCGAGCGCCTCACGAGCCTGTGTCGAGAGAACGATCTCCTTCGATGTACGGTCGTAGACACCGCCTCCCTCGCTGATCAACGAGGTGTCGTAGTCGGCCCACGATGACGTGGCGAGACCGAACAGGCGCGAGCGCTCCTCCCAGCTCGTGGCGGGGTCGGGGTCGGGATCGAGGAAGATGTGGCGGTGATCGAAGGCCGCGACCAGCCGGACCTGTTTGCTCAGAAGCATCCCGTTGCCGAACACGTCCCCACTCATGTCGCCGATCCCGACCGCGGTGAACGGCTCGTTCTCGAAGTCGAGATCGCTCTCGCGGAAGTGTCGCTTGACGCACTCCCAGGCGCCGCGCGCCGTGATCCCCTCGGCCTTGTGGTCGTATCCGTTCGAACCGCCCGAGGCGAACGCGTCCCCCAGCCAGAAACCCACCTCCGCCGCGAGCGCGTTGGCCGTGTCGGAGTTCTTGGCCGTGCCCTTGTCCGCCGCAACCACCAGATAGGGGTCGGGGCCATCGTGCACCACGACACGCTCGGGGTGCGCGACCTCGTCCTCCACCACGTTGTCCGCGATCTCCAGCAGACCGCGGATGAACTCGCGGTAGCTCTCCAACCCGGCCTCGAGACGCGCCTCGCGCTCCTCGGGAAGACGCTTCGCGATGAACGCGCCCTTCGCCCCGGCCGGCACGATGACCGCGTTCTTGACCCGCTGGGTCTTCACGAGCCCGAGGACCTCGACCCGGAAGTCCTCGTAGCGGTCGCTCCACCGGATCCCGCCCCGCGCGACATCGTCCATCCTCAGGTGCGCCGCCTCGGTGCCCGCCCCGCGCAGATACACCTCGTGACGCGGGCGCGGCTCGGGCATGAAATCGACCGTCCGGCAGTCGAACTTGAGCGAGATCGTGGGGGACGACCGCAGACCGCCCCGGAAGTAGTTGGTGCGCTGCGTCGCCTGGATGAGGGTCATGAACCGACGCAGCGTGCGGTCGTCCTCGATTCCGCGAACCGCGCGCAGCGCCGCGACGAAACGCCGGTTGAGCCGACGCCATTCGGCCTCGCGATCGCCGTCGAAGTCGGGGTCGAAGCGCGTCTCGAACATCTCGAACAGGGTGCGCGCCGCCTGCGGATAGCTCGTGAGCGGACGATAGCCGCCCTGACGCGACACGACCGCCGCGATCCGGAACGCGTAGCCGGCGTAGGCCCGCAACACGGATACCTGCTCCCAGTCGAGCTCGGCCGAGAGGATCAGGTTGTTCAGCCGGTCGTCCTCTCCGTCGCCCCGCCACACCGCCCGCAAGGCGTCGCCCAGCCGGCCCTCGGCCTCCTCGACATCGGTCTCGAGGTCCTTTCCGGTCTCGACCTCGAAGACGTGGATCACCGCAGGAACCGTCGCCGCTTCTGCCGCGCCCGTCGGACCCGCGGCCGCGTCGCCGGTCGGCCCGCCGACGGTGAAGCGGTACGCGTCGAGCACCCGGAAGCCGAAGTTCTCGAGCGTGTCCATCACATCGCTCAGCACGAAGTCGCCCTGTCGCGCGAAGATCTTCAACCGGTAGGCGCCCGGTCTCGACGCATCGAGCGACCGAACGCTCGTGCGCGGGGCGCCGGTCTGATCGAGCGCCTCGAGGTGATCGATGTCGTCGACAGCGGCGGCGACCCTGAACGCCGCCTGGTACTCCGACGAGAACCGCTCGCGAAACCGGTCCGACAGCTCCTGCGCCCTCATGGGGCCATGCCGGTCGATGAGCGCGTCGTCGAGCTTTTCCTCCCACGTCCGGATCGTCTCGCGAACCACCGCGGCGAGCTCGTTGGTGTCGGGAACCGGCTCGTCGGGGTCGTGAGACACGTAGAAGTGGAGCCGCGCCTGGTCGCCCTGGCCGAGGGCCAGGTGGTAGTTGAGGAGCTTGCCGCCGTACGTCTCGGTCAGCGCCTTCTGAAGACGCCGGCGCACGTTCGCCGAGAATCGGTTCTTGGGCAGGATGACCATCACGTTGTAGCCGCGGCCAAGCGAGTCGGCGCGCGACGTGACGCGGACATCGTCGGCCCCCTCCGTTTCCATCACCGCGTCGATGACGGCGCGGATCTCATCGATGGTCGAGAGGAAGAGCTCCTCCTTCGGCATCGAGTTGAAGGTCTGGAGGATGATGTTGTAGTCGTGCGAGCCGCGGGGGGCGTTCTCCTGCTCGAGGATCTCGCGGAACTTCCGGCGCAGTATCGGGATGGTCGAGGCGTCCTGGTTGAACGCCTTGGCGGTCAACAGCCCGAGGAAGCGGTGCTCGCCGCGCACCGCACCCCCCGCGTCGAGCCGCTTCACCCCCACGTAGTCCATCTGGGCGCGCCGACGAATCGGCGACTCCGCGTTCGTCTTCGAGAACAGGAGCAGCGGCCCGCCTAGCAGCCGGGCGCGAAGCTCGCGCGGGAGATCCGCGACCGGCGTCGGCTCCGCGTACTGCGATGTCCCGTCGCCCCGCAAGATCCCGAGACCGCTCCCCTCGTCGACCCTCACCCGATCGACCCCATCGTCGCCGGTCTCGATCGCGTAGCTGCGGTATCCGAGAAAGACGAACCCCGGGTCGATCATCCAGCGAAGGAGGTCCTGCATCTCCTCGAGCTCGGCGCTTCGCCACTCGATGTCGGCGCGCCGATCCTCGAGCTCGTCGACGACCGCCCGGGCACGGTCGAGCATCGGCTGGAAGTCCTGGGTGACCGCCGTGACCTGCTCGAGCCTGGTCCGCACCTCCTCGACGAAGCCCTCGAGATCTTCGTCTTCGAGGTGCCCCTCGATCGACATGTGGACGATCGATGTCTGGATCCCGTCGTCGCCGCGCTCGCGCACCTCGATGACGCGCCCCTCATCATCGCGGACGATGGCGACGACCGGATGCATGAGGTGGGGGATGTGGAGACCCAGCGAATGCACGTATTCGCGGATGGTATCGACGATGAACGGGCAGTCGTCCATCACCGTCTGAAGCACCGCGCGGTTCGGGTCCGCCGGATCCCACGCCGAGCGCACCGCCACCTGCCCGGGCACGGCCCGGTCGAGCAGGGTGTACAGCCTCGACACGGTGTCGACGACCTCTTCGCGCGTCTCGTTGGCAAGGTATTCCGCCGAACCCCGTGCCATCAGCTGCCGCGTGAGCCCGGCAACGGCGTCGGCCGGTGACTCTGGATGCTCTACCTGGAGGAGCGCGATCAGATCGTCGAGACTGCTCTTGTCGAAGGGCGCCTGGTCCATCCGTCTCAGTCCGGTGTTCGGGGGCCGGGGTCGCCCGGGCCCTCGCGGGACACGTGGAGTGCGGGAGGATAGATTCCGGCCCGGCGGCGAGCAACGGACGACCGGGGAGTCGAGCGATGGTGGTGGGGATCGGGATCGACATGGTCGACATCGAGCGTCTCGAGGGCGTCCTCGAGCGTCATCCCGACCGCGCCGCGGACCGTCTCTTCAACCCGACCGAGCTCGCCGACTGCGCGGAGAAGGCGAACCCCTCCGAATGCCTCGCCGCGCGGTTCGCCGCGAAGGAGGCGTTTCTCAAGGCGCTCGGGACAGGTCTGCGCGACGGAATCGCGTGGCGCGAGATCAGTCTGCGCACCGATCCCCACGGACGGCCGCACATCGAGGCGTCGGGCGCTGCGGCCGAGCGGGTGGAGGCGCTCGGCGCCTCGTCGATTCACGTCTCGATCACTCATGACGGGGGGTTGGCGACCGCGGTCGTCCTGCTTCAGACCGACTGAGCGGGCGGCGCCGCCGGCCGGGTGTGCCGCACGACCGAAGCGCGCAACAGGTCGGCGAGCGGGTCGCTGTCGTCGAGGTCGTCCTCGCGGACGCACCCGTTGCTCGAAGCAGCGTGGATGATGCGGGAGCCGCCGAGCGAGATCGCGACGTGAGTGATTCCGTCCCCCTCGGGCGCGAAGAAGAGGAGATCGCCCGGCTCGCGCGGACGGTCGCCCGACCGGGGGGGCTCCTCACCCGCGGCGGCCTGGTCGCGGCTGTCGCGCGGGAGCGAAAGGCACACGGTCGCGTAAACGGCCTGCACGAAGCCCGAGCAGTCCGCGCCCAGCTCGGTGCGTCCCCCCCACAGATAGGGCACACCCAGCCACTCGCGCGCGGTCGCGACGATCGTCTGCGGGAGGCGGTACGCGAGCGAGAGCGAGGTCGACGAATCGGGTCCGAGCACGATGCGCTCGGGCGAGAGGGGCGTCACCACGCGGCCGTCCGGCAACACGACATCCGAGATGCCGTGGCCTGCCCGCCGCACGCGGGCTCCCCAGGGGAGGCGCTCGAGCCGCCCCGCGCCCGCCCCGTCGCGCGACGACACATCGGTTCCCCGCGACACCGAAGTCGCCGTACGGTCCCAGTCCTCGGCGTCGAAGGCCACGTGTCGAAAGGGAGCCAGCGGCGTCCAGCCGGCGTAGCCGTCCGGCCCGCGGGCGCGCACCCAGCTCCCCTCCGTCGATTCCACGATGAGGATCTCGCCGAGGATCCACTGCGAGGTGAGCTCGGATCGGTGCGTCGCGTTGCGCCGCACGGGGACGATCGCCGCCGGCACGATCAGCCGACCGCCCGGCGAGGGACGGAAGGCCGTCACGCAGCCCGCTCCCGTCGCGTTCGCGGCGTCACCGCTCGCGTCGCGCTCGGCGTTCGCGAACCACCGCTCGACTTGATCGGCGCTCTCGAGGCCCCGAAGATGTCGGCATGCATATCACGATCGAGTATTGCGTCGTCTGAAACTACCGGCCCAGAGCCGCCAGTTTGGCGGCCGCGCTGCAGGAACGATACCCCTCCGTGACCGTCGAGCTGAACGAGTCGTTCGGCGGACAGTTCGAGGTCGTCGCCGACGGTCACCTCGTCTACTCCAAGAAGGCGACCGGTCGACATGCTACGCACGAAGAGGTCTTCGAAGCGATCGACGAGCTGGGAGGCGGGTGACGGCCCGGCGCCGCGGCCCACCCGTCAGCCCGTCGAGGCCCTCGTCGGGGCCAGCTGCGATGGTCGGTGGTGGAACATGAGGAAGACGGCGATCACGGTGGCACCGATCGCCGGCATCGGGGCGCCCGTCACGATCGTCGACACCATCCCGACGAGCCCGACTGCCTCGGCAAGGGCCCAGATCACGATCCCGCCGGCCCGCACCTGAGCGGCGTCGGCGCCCCGGCCCAGCCGCCCGCGCACCACGCCGA
>JAWWCR010000038.1:0-31579 GCA_033720355.1 Gemmatimonadota bacterium | reverse complement strand
CTGCTGCGCGTCCGTCTCGTTGCTGATCGTTGCACCCGCCGCGGCGAACATGCCGGCGTACAGCAGATAGCCGAGGACGAGCAGGAGGAGGACGAGCGAGATCGTGCCCCAGGGGACCGCGAACGCGGGGAGCGGGATCCCACGCGCCGCGAGGGCCGCCGCGCCGGCCGACAGACCGAAGACGCCCCCGACCGTGAGCACGAGCGCCCACACGCCGATCTGTGCGAGTCCCACGGCGCCAACCCCGACGATCTTCCCGAGCATCAGCTCCCACGGCCGCAGCGAGGACACCATGACCTCGACGATGTCGGAGGCCTTCTCCTCGATGACGGACCGGATGATCATCTGCCCGTAGATCAGCAGGATCATGTAGAAGAAGAAGGCGATCAGGAAGCTGATCACCTGGAACATCTCCTGCGATCGCGCCTCGCCGCTGGCCGACACGGTCGCGGTCCGCAGCGACGGGTACTGCAAGAGCCGCTCGGCGTTGACCGACTCGACCCCGGCCTCGGCGAGACGCGCCCTGAGCAACGCGCGCCGCAGGGCGTCGCGGGTGTCGTCGGTGGTCGTGTCGAGCACGTTGTCGCGGCCGAAGATCCGGACGGGATCCTCGCCCCCCTCCACGACATCCTCCGGGATGCGCACGAACACGTCGTAGTCCGACTGCGGGAGCGCCCGCCGCACGTCGTCCTCGGTCGCCGTGTCGAGCTCGGCGACCCGCGACGCGAGAACCGAATCGGCGAGCAACTCCTCGACCATCAGGTCGCCGATGCGCCCGGAGGCGTCGATGACGCCGATGGCAACGACCTCCTCGGTGTCCTGCGCGCTCGCGATGAAGAACCCGGCGAGGAACATCAGACCCACCATCAGAACCGGAATCCCGAGCGTCGAGACGAGGAACCACTTCGTCTTCACCCGCTGCATGAACTCCCGGCGGATGACCGCTAGGACCTTCGGCGTGAACGGGTTCAAGCGGCGACGACCTCCTCGGCGCCCGGCGCATCCTCCGCCGACAGGCCGGCCTCGATGGCCTTCTCGATGAAGATCTCGCGCAGCGAAGGCTCGACCAGCTCGAACCTCGAGACGCGGACCCCGTCGCGGACCGCGCGCTGAAGCAGCTCCTGCGGGTCGGCCCCCTCCCGCAGCGCGACCTCGACGTAGCGTCCGTGGTCGGCCACGCGCTCGACGTTGGGGGCCGTCTGGAGGAAGCGGCCGTCGCCCTCGAACGAAATCGCGACCGAGTTGACCCCTCCGGCGGCCTTCACATCGGCGATCCGCCCGTCCAGCACTTTCGTCGCGCCCGCGATCATGCACACGTACTCGCACAGCCGCTCGGCGTCCTCGATCAGGTGGGTCGAGAACAGCAGGGTGGCCCCCTCGCGCTGACGCTCGAGCACCATCCCCTTGAACAGGTCGACGTTGAGCGGATCGAGCCCGCTGAACGGCTCGTCGAGTACGAGCAGGTCGGGTCTGTGGAGGATGGTCGCGAGGAACTGGATCTTCTGGGCCATCCCCTTCGAGAGGGCCTCGACCTTGTCGTCCCGGTTCTCCTCGAGCCCCACTGCGGCGAGGCCGCGCAGCGCCTCATCCTTCGCGTCTCGACGCTTCATCCCGCGCAACTCGCCGAAGAAGATCAGGTGCTCGAGCACCGACATCTTCGCGTAGAGGCCGCGCTCCTCGGGGAGGTAGCCGATCCGGTGACGCTGGGAGACGATGTCGCGCGACCCGAAGACCTCGACGGTGCCGCCGTCGGGCCCGATGATGTCGAGCATCATGCGGATCGACGTGGTCTTGCCGGCGCCGTTGGGTCCGATGAGCCCGTAGATCGAGCCCTGCGGCACCTCGAGGTCGAGGTTGCGGACGGCGACCTTCTTCCCGAACTGCTTCCGGACGCCCTCGAGGCGGATGGCGGGTGTGCTCACGCGGCGATGATACCGGCTGTCCGCGGGATACGCCACGCCGTAAGATCGGGCCGGCAGCGGGCCTTCCGGCCGCTGCCGGGACGCGGCGCGGAGATCGCGAGGGGCCGTGACCGGACCGATTCCAGTCGTCGAGCTGCTGCTGATCGCGGTCGTCGTGGCCGTGCTCACCAAGCACATCCGTCTGCCCTACACGGTCGCGCTCGTCCTCGTGGGCCTCGCGATCGGCGCCGTAGGCGGACTGCCCGCGGTGGATCTCTCCACCGATCTCATCTTCTTCATCTTCCTGCCCCCGCTGCTGTTCGTAGGGTGTCTGAAGTTGGATCTGGCGCTCCTGCGCCGGAACTGGCGACGCGTCTTCCTGCTCGCGTTTCCGGGGACGCTCGTCTCGACGGTGCTGCTGGGCGGTGGCGCCTACTACGTCCTCGGGTGGCTCGGCGTGCCCGTGCCCATCGAGCTCGCCATCCTGCTGGGCGTCATGCTGAGCCCCACCGACCCCATCTCCGTGCTCGCGATCTTCAAGGAGCACGGGGTCTCCCACGGGCTTTCGGTCCTCGTCGAGGGCGAGTCCCTGTTCAACGACGGGATCGGCGTCGTCCTCTTTCTCATCGCGGTCGAGGTGGCGACCGGGCAGCACGTGACGGTGCCCGAAGCCGTCATCGAGTTCGTCCGCGAGGTCGGCGGCGGGGCGATCGTGGGATTCGTGCTCGGATACCTCACCTTTCGGCTGCTCGCGCACATCAACGACCACCAGATCGAGGTCGTGATCTCGCTGGTGCTCGCGTACGGCGCCTACCTGCTCGCCGACCGGCTCCACATGTCGGGCGTCATCGCCGTCGTGGTGGCCGGGCTGATCATCGGCAACTTCGGGGTGCTGTTCTCCATGGCGCCGACCACGCGCATGTCGCTCACGCACTTCTGGGACGCCGTGTCGTTCATCGCGAACTCGCTCCTCTTCCTTCTCATCGGGCTCGAGCTGGAGATCGGCCGGCTGGTCGCCTTCGCGGGCGCCATCGCGGCCGTATTCGTCCTGATGGTCGTCGTGCGCACGATCGTCGTCGGGGGCGCCTTCGGGGTCGACCAGGGCCTCGGCGGGGCCCGAATGCCACGCGGGTGGATCCCGGTCGTCAACTGGGGTGGCGTCCGCGGGTCGATCCCGATCGCGCTCGTCCTCGGGATCCCGGTTGCGGGCGCCATCACCGCGGATCTCCGGAGCGAGCTCATCGCGCTCGTGTTCGGGGCCGTCCTCGTCTCGCTCCTGCTGCAGGGTCTGACCATGAAGCCCCTTCTGGCGCGGTACGGGCTGATCGGGCTGAGCCTCGAGGAGGAAACCTACGAGGTCGCCGTAGGGCGTATCTGGGAGACCCGCGCGCAGCTCTCGGCGCTCGAGGCGGCGCGGCTGGACGGCGAGCTGTCCGGAGCCGCCTACGAAGCCCTGCGGGTCAAGCTCGAGGGGACCCTGGGGGAGGCGGCCGACCTCGCCAGGGCGACGGCTCGCCAGCACGGGCGGGTGCGAGAGCGCCAGCTCGCTCGATCGAGCCGCCGGATTCTCGAGTCGGGACGCGTCGCGATCGACGAGGCGTACCGAAAGGGCCTGCTGAGCGATTCGGTGGCGGCGCGGCTCAAGGAAGACGCGGATGCCCGTCTGGTCCTCGGCAGCGAGAAGGGCTGGGCGAGCACCTGGGATCTTCCCGAAGGCGATCCGTCGGAGGGAGGCGATACCGGGGCGGAGGGCACGCCCCCCTGAACCGCGGTATGGCACCCTCGGGGCCGGTCTGGCCGGATCCGGTCGGACTCCGCATTATAACCAGTTATCCAACAACTTACCGGCCCACGCCCCGTGTGGGTTCATGCGTCCTTCGTGGGAGGGAGAATGGCGATCTTCCGGGTCATGTACTACTCGTCGATCACGGTCGGAAGCGGCGGCCGCATCACGATCCCCCAGGACATGCGTGATGATCTGCGGATCGACGACGGCGACACCCTGACGGTCCGGCTCGAGGAAGCCGAGGGGGGTGAGCGCCAGATCACGGTCTGGAAATCACAGGGCGAACCCACGTCCTGACCGGCTTCTACGCCGGCGGCCGCTCGCCGACGTTGATGCCCATGGTGCCGGCCAGAAGATCTTCCGACCGGCACTTCACGAACCCGGCGCGCGCCATGGTCGTCGCGATCTCGCGCTGCCCCGGGTACCGCCTGAGCGACTCGGGGATGTAGACGTAGGACTCCGCGTCGCGGTGGAGCGCCCACCCCACGATTCTCGTGGAAATGTCCAGGTAGCCCAGGTATCCACGGTGGATCAGCGGCGAACGCGACCTTCCGAAGTCGAGCGCCACGAGGCGTCCGCCGGGTGAGAGCACGCGGAGAATCTCGCCGAGACAGGCCTCCAGCCGCGCGAAGTTTCGCAGCCCATAGGCGATCAATACCCGGTCGAAGGTCGCGTCGGGGAAGGGGAGCGATTCCGCGTCGGCGCCTATCCACCCGAGGAGTCGCGGCCCCGGACGGTCGCGACCGACCCGGAGCATCTCGGGCGTCAGGTCGGCCGCGACGACCGGCACCGGCCGTTCGCCCGTCGTCGGATCGCCGGTCCCCCCGGACGCGCCGCCCGCCCCGGCGGAGCGCAGGGCCCCGACGGCGCTCCTGGCCAGATCGCCGGTCCCCGCAGCGAGGTCGAGCACCCGGTGCCCCGGCGCGATCTCGGCGATGTCGAGCATGCGACGCTTCCAGAGCCGGTGCAGGCCCAGCGACATCACGTCGTTCGTGAGGTCGTACCGAGGGGCGATTCCGGCGAAGAGGCGGCGGACGTACCGGCGCTTGTCGGCCGGGTCGTCGATCTGCGAGCTGATGCGCCTGTTGAGACTCACGGACTCTCGAATCACCGTTCGAGGTTCGTTCCGACGACCCCATTTGTGGCCGAGCCATGCGTGGCCACCCGATTCGGGGCCGACCCATCGCGTTCCCACCCGGGGCGTGATCGCGCCGGGTCCTCGGTCAGCGAGTGCGCCAAGAGACCGCGGGCACGCCCAAACCGCCAGACGCGAATGGGAGTTGTCACGGTAGTATACCTCGTATACTCTGTATACATGCCCCTACCGCGTCCCGTCTGTACCCGTCTGCCGCCCGGTCTCGAGGCCGAGCTGGAGTCGCGCTTGGAGGATCTCGACTGGAGTCCGTCCGAGGGGCTGAGGGCCATCGTCGCCGAGTGGCTCGCATGCGATCGATTCGGTCTGATCGAGTTCCGCGACACCGCCGTCGGGCGACGAGCCGCGGTACGCGACGGCCCCGAGGTGTGGGAGGTCGCCGCCGCTGCCCTGTCCGGTCCGGACGCCACGCCCGAGAGCTGGATCGGCGTGTGGAGCGGCCCCGTACCACCTCCTCTTCGCGAGCACTTCTCCTGGATCCCCCCGGCCGCGCTCGAGCAGGCGTTGCAGTTCTCGGCCGCGTACCCCGATGACATCGTGCGGATCATCGAGCGGAACCGGCGGCTCGCCGACCGCGCCCGGTCGTGAACTGGCTCCTGCTCGACCGCACGCTTCCGACCGCGGTGGTCGCCGAGCTCGAAGGCCGGGGCGTTCGGGCCATCCACGCCGCCGACGAGGGGCTGGCGACGCTCGACGCCAGGGCACTCCTCGATGCGGCGATCGAGGACGAGTGCCTCCTGGTGACCCGCAACTACGCCGACTACGCCGCGCTCGCCGACGCCTACCGGCACGCCGGCCGCACCTTCCCGGGGATCCTGTTCGTCGACGCCACCGGAGACGCGCCGGCCTCAGCGGACGCGATCGCGCGCTGGCTTGAATCGAGCGAGGTCGGTGATCGCGAAGGCCAGTGCGCCTGGGTGAGCCGATCGCCCCGGGTCGAGGCCCGCCAGAGCACGTAAACCCGCACGAGCAGGGCCTCTCCGGCCGCCGCCTCTGGATCCTTACGAATCGAAACGATCCGTGATGGCTGCGGTGTGAGAGGTCGGCGGGGGTGGCTCAGGGGTCGGGGCGCGTCGGTGAGATCGTGCCGCGGGGCCCGACGGACGCGAGGGCTCGCATCAGGACCCGTCCCTTGTGACCGGTTTCCTCCCACTCGCGCGTGGGGTCGGAATCGTAGACGATCCCCGCGCCGGCCTGTGCGAAGGCGGATCCTCCCGCGGCGATGACGGTGCGGATGATGATGGCCATATCGAGGGCGTCGCCGCCGTACCCCACGTAGCCGGCCGCCCCACCGTAGGGACCGCGACGCGTGGGCTCGAGCTCGTCGATGATCTCCATGGCGCGGACTTTCGGGGCGCCGGTGAGCGTACCCGCCGGGAAGCACGCGCGGAACGCGTCGATCGCGGACACGCCGGGGCGCAGTCGGCCGGCCACCTCGCTCACGATGTGCATCACGTGGCTGTAACGCTCGACGGTCATGAACCGCCCGACCTCGACGGAGCCGGCCTCGGCGACACGCCCGACGTCGTTGCGTCCGAGATCGACGAGCATGAGGTGCTCGGCCCGCTCCTTCTCGTCGGCGAGCAGCTCGCGCTCGAGCGCGGCGTCCTCGACCTCGTCGCGGCCACGCGGCCGTGTGCCAGCGATCGGCCGCACGGCGACCTCGCCGTCCTCCACGCGCACGAGGGTCTCGGGCGAGGAGCCGATCAGGGCCGTCCCGTCGAGCTCGATGAGAAAGAGGTACGGCGACGGGTTGGCCTGTCGAAGCGCCCGATAGAGCGAGAGAACGTCGGTCTCCAGGTCGGACTCGGCGCGCTGCGAGATCACGACCTGGTACGCGTCCCCCGCCTCGATGTAGTCGCGGACGGCGCGGACGGCGTCCTCGTAGTCCTCCTGCGTGCGGTTCCCCCGGACCTCGAGCTCGCGGTCGCCGTGGGGATCGAGCGCGGCGAGTCGGTGCGGTCCCTCGAGCCCGCTGAGCCACTCGTCGAGCGAGGCGAGGGCCGCGTCGTAAAGTGCGTCCTGGTCGGGCGCGTCGGCGGCCCCGGGGATCGGCACCGCCGACACGGCGTACGCGCGGGAGTGCAGGTTGTCGACGATCAGCATGCGGTCCGTGGCGAGGAAGCAGGCGTCGGGTACGTCCAGGTCCCGCGGTGGCGGGTCGGGCAGCCGCTCGAGCCACCTCACCGTATCGTACCCGAAGTAGCCGACGGCCCCCCCCCAGAACCGCGGAAGCCGTGGCGCATCGCCGCCGACCTCGACCGGCCGGTATCGGCCGAGCCAGGTTTCGAAGTCGGCGAACGGATCGTTCGTCACACGGGGTTCGCCCCAGCCCCCCGAGGGCGTCCAGATCCGGACGCGGTCGTCGTCGAGTCGCCACGCCTCGCGCGGCGACGACCCGAGGAAGCTGTACCGGGCCCACCGCGCCCCGCCCTCGACGGATTCGAGCAGGAAGCCGAAGGGGGGCTTCGCGAGCTTCGCGTACGCGGTCACGGCGGTGTCGAGATCGAAGTCGACCTCCCGAAAGACCGGGACGAGCGAGCCGGGCGTGGCGAGCGCGGCGAAGGTCTCGCGATCGGGGATCACCGAGGGGCTGTTCATGCCCGCACGCTACAGGCGGTCGCGACGTCGGGAAACACGGCGCCGCGCGTCCTTGCCGCGGACCCGTGCACGAGTAGCTTTCTCACTTCCTCCGGCCGCAGCGGCGCGGGTGCCGCGGCGGCCGTTCTTTTCACGAGGCGCGACCCGGGTCGCCGGGCGACGCGCCAGGAAGAACACGCAGGTGACGAAGATGTCGGACACGACGCAGTTCCTGACCCAGGTCGACCGGTACAGCGCGCACAACTACCACCCGCTGCCCGTCGTGCTCGAGCGCGGCGAGGGGTGCTGGGTGTGGGACGTCGAGGGCAGAAAGTACCTCGACATGCTCTCCGCCTATTCCGCCGTCAATCAGGGACACCGTCACCCCCGTATCATCCGCGCTTTGAAGGAGCAGGCGGACCGCCTGACCCTCACATCGCGCGCGTTCCACAACGATCAGATGGGTCCGTTCCTCGAGGAGCTCTGCGAGGCCACGGGGTTCGCGCGAGCGCTCCCGATGAACACGGGCGCCGAGGCTGTCGAGACGGCGATCAAGGCCGCCCGGAAGTGGGGCTACACGGTGAAGGGCGTTCCGGAGGGGCAGGCGGAGATCATTTGCTGCACCGACAACTTCCACGGCCGCACCACGACGATCGTCGGGTTCTCGAGCGAGGACCAGTACCGATTCGGCTTCGGCCCCTTCACGCCGGGTTTCAAGCTCGTCGAGTACGGCGACTCCGACGCCCTCGCCGCGGCGATCACCCCGAACACCGTCGGGTTCCTCGTCGAGCCGCTCCAGGGCGAGGCCGGCGTGGTCGTGCCGCCCGATGGCTACTTCGGGCGGTGTCTCGAGATCTGCCGCGAGAACGGGGTCCTCGTGCTGAACGACGAGATCCAGACGGGTCTCGGCCGCACCGGCCGCATGTTCTGCGGCGACTGGGACGGCGGGCGCGGCGACATCATGATCGTCGGGAAGGCGCTCGGCGGCGGCGTCTACCCCGTGTCGGGCATCCTGTCGAACGACGAGATCATGGATGTCTTCAAGCCGGGCGACCACGGGTCGACGTTCGGCGGCAACCCGCTCGGCGCGGCTATCGGGCGCGAGGCGCTCAGGGTCATCCAGGACGAGGGTCTCGTCCAGCGCTCCGATGAGCTGGGTAGCTGGTTCATGCAGCAGCTGCGCGATCTCGACTCGCCGCACGTCGCCCAGGTGCGCGGTCGCGGGCTGATGATCGGCGTCGTGATCAAAGACGAGTCGGGTCCGGCGCGCCCGTTCTGCGAGGCGCTACAGCAGCGCGGCATCCTCGCGAAGGAGACGCACCACCAGGTGATCCGCTTCGCGCCCCCGCTCACGATCGAGCGCGAGACGCTCGAGTGGGTGGTACCGCAGGTCGCCGAGGTGCTGGAGGGGGCCGGGGTCGCCGTCTAGCGGCTACCGGCGCCCCGACGTTCGTCCGGGTGTGGTCCGATTCTCGATCGGCTGAGGAAGCGGCGCGCCGGCCGCTTCATCGTCGGGTACGCGATCAGCGCATGGGTCATCGCGCAGGTCGTGGGCTTCTTCGTCGAGCAGGGCTACACCGGGCGGACGATCCTCGACGTCGTCCTCTTCCTTCTCATCGTGGGGTTCTTCGCGATGCTCGTGATCGTCTGGTATCACGGGGAGGGCGGTCGGCAGAAGGTGCAGCGTCTCGAGGTCGTCCTGCTCGCGACCTGTCTCGCCGTGGCGCTCGGAGGAAGCGCCGTGGTCGCCACACGCGCGACCGACGGCCGCGTCGCGTTCGAGGACCGGGCCATGGTGGATCTCGGGGACCGGTCGGTCGCGGTGCTCCCGTTCGAGAACGGTCTGCCGGACGGGTCTATGGCGTGGCTCGACCGCGGCATCGCCGAGTTGCTCGCAACCGATCTCGCGCAGGTCGATTCGCTGCGCGTCGTCGGCGGTCAGCGGATCATCGATCTCATGCGGCAGATAGGCGAGGGCGAAAGCCGCATCGTTCCCGAAGAGCAGCGGTCGCGTGTGACGCGCATGGCGGGCGCCCGGTACATGCTCTCCGGCCGGATCGCGGGCTCGGGCGACGACGTCGTGCTCATCGCGTCGCTCGTCGACGCCCGGACGGGCGAGATCGCCGCCGCGGCCCGTCAGCAGGGCTCCGACATCTTCGCCGTCGTGGACGCGGTGTCTGCGCAGCTGGTCGCCGATGCCTTCGGCGCGCGGGCCGAGCCGGCGTCCGGGACCGCCTCGATTGCCGATCTCACCACCACGAATCTCGAGGCGTACGCCGAGTATCAGCGTGGTCGAGAGGCTCGTTTCCTCTTCGACTTCCCCGAGGCACTGGTTCACTTCCAGCGCGCGGTGGAGATAGACAGCACCTTCGCGCTCGCCCACTTCCAGCTCGCCGGCGTCCAGGTGCAGCAGGGCGACTTCGTCGGCTCGGCCGAGAGCCTCCGTCTCGCGCGCGAGCACCTGACCCACGCCACCGAGCGCGACCGGATGTTCATCGAGGGGCTCGGTACGGTCATCGAGGGCGACATCGACGGGGGCGAGGCGCGGCTGCGCGAGCTGATCAGACGGTATCCGGACGAGAAGGAAGCCCGGATCGTACTCGCCAGCGTGAAACGAGGGCGCGAGGGTAGCAGCCCCGAGGTCGCGGAGCTGATCGAGGAGACGCTCAGGCTCGATCCCCTCTATACGATCGGGTACAACGAGCTCGCGTACACCGAGGTGCGGCGCGGGAACCACGACAGCGCGCTGGCGCTCATCGAGACCTACGTCCGACTCGAGCCCGGCGAGCCGAACCCGCTCGATTCACGCGGCGAGGTTCTCGAGCAGATGGGGCTCCACGACCGGGCGCGGGAGTCGTTCAGACAGGCGCTCGATCTGGATCCGACGTTCACCATCGCCCTCCGTCACCTGGTGGCCTCGCATCTGGGACAGGATGACGTCCCGGGCGCGCTCGAAGAGCTTCGACCCTACGCGGAGAGCGGGAACCCCCGGGTGCGGATGGTGGCCCGGTCTCTCGAGGCCGAGGCGCACTTCTGGCGCGGCGACTTCGAGATGGGGCTCGTTGCGCTGCGTGCCGCCGTCGACGATCCCGATCCGGATCCGGGTCAGCAGGTGAACTCGCTGCGCTCGCTCCTGTTCGCGCTCCTCCAGCTCGGGCGCTACGACGAGGCCCTCGAGCGCGCGCCGCGCATGGCGGAGCTGACGCCCCTGGAGGGGTCCGCGGAGCTCGTCGAGATCGTGTCGGCCGGAGAGCGGGGGGACGTCGCGGGGATGTCGCGTGCCTCCGATCGCATGGTGACGAAGTTCCGCGAGAACCCGAACGTGACGCAGTTTCTCGAAGTGACGATCGCGATGACGGAGATCTGGAAGGCGTACTACCGCGGCGAGCACGAGCGCGTGATCGAGCTCGCGGCTGCGGCGCCCTTCGCGCGAGGCGAGACCGGGATGGAGCTGCTCGGCTACCCCGTCATGCGGTCGCTGCTCGAGCTGGGTCGGGGCGAGCTCGCCGTGTCCCACGTCGATGTCGCGCGCGGCCAGGGCATCACTGGCGTTCCGAATCAGTGGGACTCGCTGACGTGGCGGATCCTCCAGTACTACGAGGGTCGTGCTCGCGAGCTGGCGGGCGACACGGCCGACGCGATCGCCGTGTACCGCGAGCTGATCGACGGCTGGGATGACGCCGTGGCGGAGGTCCCCCTCGTCGCCGATGCTCCGCAGCGTCTCGCGGCTCTCCAAGGCTGAGCCGGCCCGGGATACCCCGTCTTCTGGCGCAACCCTTCCCATCGATGTCGTGTCCACAGGTACGAAGACCGAAGACCGGGGAAGCGCGGGATCTTCCCCCGACGGACGACGCGTAAGGGACGATCGGTGACGGAACCTCAACTCGTTCAACGAGTCAGGGACGGAGACCACGCGGCGGCGCGCGAGCTGTACGACGCGCACGCGGACCGCGTCTTCCGGATCTGCTACCGATTCGCCGGGGAACAGCACCTGGCGGAGGACTTTACGCAGGAGACGTTCGTGCGCGCGTTCACGAAGATCGACACGTTTCGCGGTGAGGCGAAGTTCGGCACCTGGCTGGGGTCGATCGCCGCCACCGTGTCGCTCAACGGCTTGCGCAAGGTGAAGCGCTTCAGGGGGCGCGAGACCGAGCTGGTCGACGACTTCCGGGCCGCACCATCCGGCCCGCGGATCGAGCCCGATCTCGATGTGCGCCTGCGACGCGCCGTCGACGGCCTGCCCGATGGCTATCGCACCGTCTTCATCCTGCACGATCTCGAGGGGTACACCCACGAGGAGATCGGCGACATGCTGGGGATCAAGTCCGGTACCTCGAAGTCACAGCTCTTCCGCGCGCGGACCCGTTTGCGCGACGAGCTCTCCGACTTCGCGGAGGAGTGGGCGTCGTGAGCGACTTCGACCGGTTCGTCGCTTTCATCCGGCGCGTCGCGGGCGAGACGTACAACGCTCCGCCCGAGACGCCGCGTGATGCGTTGTGGGAGCGCGTCGCCGGCGCGCTCGACGCCCGCACCGACGAGGCCGATGGCTCGTCGGAGCCGCTCGCTTCGGACGACGACCTGGTGGCGGCCGCGGCCGAATACCACGCACCGCCCGTCACCCCGCACGACGAGATGTGGGAACGGGTCGAGGCGGCGTGGGAGATGCGGCGCGCGGCGCCCGTCGAGGCGCGGCAGGCCGGGCTGGATCCGTTGCCCGAGCCGCAGTGGGATGCGGACGGGGTGGTCGCTCGCCGTCGGACGCTGGCGCGGTGGGGGACCGCCGTGGCGATCGCCGCGTCTCTGGTGTTCGGGGTCGCGCTCGGTCGCACCTCGCTGGCTCCGGCGGGCGATACCGGACCGGTCGTGGCCGCGAACGACGGCGAGGTCGGGCCGGCTGACGCGACTCGAGCGAGCGCTGAGGATCGTGACTCGTCCGAGCCGGCGCTTCTCGTCCCGGAGGCGGGCGACGCCCTGGCCAGCGGACCGCTCGAGACGGCAGTGGCGGCCGCCGGGTCGGAGGAGGTCGACGGAGCGCCTCCGATCGCCGTGGCGCTCGCCGGCGAGCCGCGGGTCGACGATGAGACCGTTCCCCCCAGGCCGACCAGGAGCGGACCGACACGCGGAAACGTCGCGGTCCGTCTCGCGACGGCACGGCACCTCGGACAGGCCGAGACGCTGCTGACCTCGTTCCGGGCCGGGGATGCGGAGACCGGGGGCGCGTCCGACATGTCGTCCTGGGCGCGCGAGATGCTCGGCGAGACCAGGCTGTTGCTCGACCTGCCCGTCGACCGGCCACCGCGCGAGCTGGCGCTGCTCGAGGAGCTCGAGCTGGTCCTGGCACAGATCGCCCAGCTCGGGCCGGACGCGCCGACGTTCGAGCGCGAGATCGTGGCCGATGGTCTCGCGCAGCAGGGGACGATCGCACGACTGCGCGCGGCCGCGCCTCCGGGCTCGGGCGCGTCGATCGGGATGTGATGAGATGGACCGGATGTTCGACTGGATGAGGGCTTCGACCCGTGCGGTTCGTGGCTTCAGGGGTGATATGTCGAGGATGGAGATGCACAGGAAGCTGATGATCGGGATGCTGGCGGGGGTGCTCACCCTCGCGTCCGCCCCCGGGGAGACGCGAGCGAGCGCCGTGGATGCCGGGCGGTGGATGGATGCCGCGCTTCTACCCCTTCAGGAGGAGCAGAGCGCCGAGGAATCCACATACCGACGGGCGCGGGAAGCGGTGCAGAGAGGCCGCTTCGATCTCGCGGCGGAGCTTTTCGCCACGCTGCGCGACCGATACCCCGGGAGCCGGTACGTACCCGATTCGTTCTACTGGCAAGCGTTCGCTCTCTATCGCGCCGAGCACCTGCGCGAGGCGCTCGAGCTCCTCGAACGCCAGGGCGTGACCTATCCGGGGGCACGGATCAACGCCGATGCCCGCGATCTCGAGCTGCGGATCCGATCGATCCTCGGGCAGCGGGGTGACGCCCACGCGGCCGAGCAGGCGATCCGACAGGCCGAGCTCGCGCTGGCGGTCCAGCAGATGGAGATGCAGGCTCGCGAGAGCGACGTCGCGGAATCCATGATGGCTGCCGAGGCCGCGCTGGCGCGCAGTCAGATCGCCGGCGAGGCGTCCATGCGGCGCGCGGCGATGGCGATGGAGATGGCGGCGGCGCGTGCCGGGAGTTTCGAAGCCCAGGAAGGGTGCGAAGGCGACGATGTCCGGCAGGCCGCGCTCCAGGCGCTCATGCAGATGGAGTCCGAGCGCGCCGTGCCGCTGCTGCGCGGCGTGCTCGATCGCCGCGACGAGTGCTCGGTGCCGCTCCGCAAGCAGGCGATCTTCGTGCTCGGCCAGATGGACCCGGACGAGGTCGAGGAGCTGATCATCGAGGTGGCGCGGTCCGACCCCGACCCCGGGGTCCAGGAGGCCGCCGTGTTCTGGCTCTCGCAGGTCGGGTCGGAGCGGGCCGTGGAGGCGCTCTCGCAGATCCTCTCCGAGACCGACAACCCGGTGCTCCAGGAGAACGCGATCTTCGCCCTCTCTCAGCACTCGGGCGACCGGGCGGCGACGGTGCTTCGCCAGTACGCGCTCGATGCGTCGAAGTCCGTTCGCGCACGAGAGAAGGCGATCTTCTGGCTCAGCCAGAACCCGCAGCACGCCGATGCGGCGTTTCTCATGGAGCTGTACGGACAGCTCGACGACGAGCCCGGCCTCAAGGAACACGTCTTCATCACGCTCTCGCAGCTCGACGACCCGACGGCGGTGGATTGGGTGCTCGAACGGGCGCTCGACACGTCCGAAGACGTCGCGCTCCGCAAACAGGCGCTCTTCTGGGCGGGACAGCGATCGACGATCTCGCTCGGTCGTCTCCAGGGGCTTTACGAGAGTCTCGATGACCGTGAGATGAGGGAGCAGCTCATCTTCCTCTATGCGCACCGTGACGAGCCCGAGCGCGTCGACCGACTGATCGAGGTCATTGAGACGGAGGAGGATGCGGAGTTGAGGAAGCGCGCGATCTTCTGGCTCGGCCAGACCGGCGACGAGCGCGCGGTCGAGTTCCTCCTGAGTCTCGTGGATCCCCCGAGATGACGGCCGGGACCGGCCACCGGGGGAGGGCGACGCTCGCCGCCACGGTGCTGGTCCTGATGGGAGGAGCGGGAGAGGCGGTGGGGCAGGACCTGCGGGCGGCGATCGAAGGCGCTCCCGACGGATACGTGAGGTTCGAGTACGCCACGCGGCCCGGCGTGTGCGGGGACGGCGACTACATCTCGATCGATGAGGGGCGGGTGTGGCGTGGCGGCTCGAACCGCGACGAGCGGCGGTGCGAGGACGGGCCCGCGCGGATCGAGCTTCGGATCTCCGGCCGGGAGGTCGTCGACCTCGACGTCGAGGTCGGTGGGGCATGGCGCCCGCGACGGGACGTCACCGTTCTGGGGGAGGTCGATCCCGCCGAGGCCGCCGGGTACCTCTTCGACCTGGCCGAGCGGTCCAACACCGGGGCGGCGGAGGATGCACTCTTCCCGGCGACGATCGCCCGAGGTGTCGAGGGGTGGCCGAGGTTGCTCGAGATCGCTCGGACCGGATCACGCCGGGACGTGCGCGAGCAGGCGGTGTTCTGGCTGGGTCACGAGGCCGGCGAGCGGGCCGCCCGGGGCCTCGTGTCGATCATCGAGGACGAGGACGAGCTTTCCCTCCGCGAGCACGCGGTCTTCGCGCTCGCCCAGCGTCCCGAGCCCACGGCCGTCGACGCGCTCATCGAGGTGGCGCGCGAGAGCCCCGAGCCCGCGCTGCGCAAGCGAGCGATCTTCTGGCTGGGTCAGCGCGGCGATGACCCGCGCGTTCTCGCCCTGTTCGAGGAGTTGCTGCGAGGGGGCTGAGCGCTTGGCCCCCCGCCTCCGACGCGATTAGCTTCCTCCGCGCCGACGCCCCGGGTCCGCCACGGTCCGGGGTCGAACCTGTGGAGCGCCGGGGCGTAACAACCACGACATGAACGGGATCGAGAAGGTACAGATCGGCCGACTGCCGATCTGGGGCTGGGGGCTCGTCTGCTCGGCGCTCATCTGGGCGCTCTACGTACTGACGCTCGCTCCGACGACCGGGTTCTGGGATACGTCGGAGTACGTGGCTACCGCGCACATCCTCGGTCTGCCCCACCCGCCGGGGAACCCCGGCTTCGTGGTGCTGGGCCGCGTATGGGACATCTTCACGGGCTGGACGGGGATCTCCGTCGCCGCGCGGATCAACCTCCTGAGCGCCACGCTGTCCGCCGCGGCGTCCTACTTCTGGTTCCTCGCCGTCGCGCGTATCGTCGCGCACTACATGAAGGACCCGCGCGAGGTCCTCATCGCATCGGTATCCGCCGTGCTGGTCGGAGCGACGGCGTTCACCGTCTGGAGCCAGTCGAACCTCAACGAGAAGGTCTATACCGTCTCGCTCTTCGTCGTGGCGCTCGTCAGCTACCTGGCGTTGCGGTGGAAGGACGAGGCCGACACGCCGCGCGGCGACCGGCTCCTGCTTCTGATCGCGCTCTTCCTGGGTCTCGGCGCGTCGAACCACACGATGTCGATCCTCCCGATCCCCGCGATCGCCGTCTTCGTGCTGTGGCACCGCTGGCGGACGGCGCTGCGCCCCGTCGTGATGGCCGGCGGGATCGCCCTCTATCTGGTCGGGTTCAGCGTCCAGCTGCTGTTCGTCCCCATCCGCTCGGCGCAGAACCCGATCATCGACGAGGCCGACCCCGAGTGCGAGAGCCTGTGGGACGCGGTCACGCCGGCACGGGTCGACGACCGGTTCGGGAACCGACCGCTGTCGGTCGCCTGCGAGCCGCTGGCAATGTCGCTCATTCGGGATCAGTACGGAAAGCCGCCCCTGATCAAGCAGAACCCCGATGGAAGCCGTGACTTCGCGTCCCTCCTCCTGGAGCAGCCGGAGGGTCCGAGAATGGCGAGGTTCTCGTCGCAGATCGCCAACTACTGGCAGTACTTCGACTGGCAGTGGGCACGGCCCTGGTCTCCCGGCCCGCGAGCCGCCGCGTCGATGGTGTTCCTGTTCCTGGCACTCGTCGGTCTGTGGACGCACATGAAGGGCGACAGGAAGACCTTCGCGTACGGCGCGGCTCTGCTCGGCACCTTGACGATCCTGCTGATCTTCTACCTGAACTTCCGGTACGGCTACTCCATGAACCCGGAGGTTACGGACCCGAACCTCCACGAGGTTCGCGAGAGAGACTATTTCTACATCGTCGGGTTCCAGCTCTGGGGTCTGTATGCCGGGCTCGGGCTCGCGATGCTGTGGCGGCAGATCGGCGATGCGCTCAACGTCGACGAGCCCGTGCAGCACGGGATGCTCGGCCCGGGGCACAGGAAGGCGGCGCCCCTCCTCGCCCTGGCGTTCCTGCCGCTGTTCGCCAACTACGCGAAAGCCGACCGCACCGGCGACTGGGCGGCCCGCGACTGGGCGTGGAACATCCTCCAGTCGGTCGAGCCCTACGCGGTCCTGTTCACGAACGGCGACAACGACACCTTCCCCCTCTGGTATCTCCAGGAGGTCGAGGGGATCCGGAAGGACGTCACGGTGGTCGTCCACTCCTATCTCGGCACGCGCTGGTATCCCAAGCAGATCCGCGCGCTGACGACACCGTGCGGGCCGGGGCAGTCGCCTGAAGACGCTCCGACGGTGATCGTCTGCCAGCGCCCGTTCGAGCGGGACAGCGCCGTCGGCCCCTATCGCGATATGGATCCCCCGGCACCGACGCGCTCCGTGATCGCGCTCGACGACGACACCATCGAGAGCCTGACCCCCGGGTTCGCCGTCGATCGCGACACCGTGTTCCAGGTCGTCGAGGGAGTGGAAGCCCGCGTTCGGGGGCCGGATGTCGTCTACTACCCCGACATCATGGTCTACCACATCATCCAGCAAGCCTTCGCCGACCGGCCCGTCTACTTCGCGGCGACCGCGCCCCCCGTCTACTCGAAGTGGGGCCTGCACCCCTTCCTCGTCCGCCACGGCCTCGCGTTCAAGGTCGTCGCCGACCCGGTCGAGAGCCCGCCGGATCGTCTCGATCTCGATGCCGTCATGCCCGTGAACACCGGCACGCCAACCTGGGTCGATATCGACCGGACGCGTGAGCTGCTGTGGGACGTCTTCGAGGTGGACTACCTCGAGACCTGGGACGAGTGGCCGGAGCCCTCCACACAGTCGAGCATCCCGACGCAGTACTACGTGGCCTACCTGACACTCGGGCTCGGAGAACAGGTGCTCGGCGACACCATCGCGGCCCTGCGCGCCTACGACCGCGCCGAGCGCATGCTCGACCTCTCGGACCTGGGCCGCCCCTAGCCGCCCCTGGCTCTCACGGCTTCGCGCGGCCTCGACGCTCCGCACCGATCGGAGCCTCGAAACACCTCGAGTCCCGGGACTGTCATACGCCGGGAATCCGCGCCATCCGTGAGTTTACGATTCGTACAGAATCCAGATGCGTGGCGTGGAGGGGGGCGGTGCGGCCCGAATCAGCCGGGTCGGAGGGCTCCCATGAACATTGACACGAGCAGCAGAACGCCGATGATCGAGCTGACGAGCGCGTTCCGCTTCTGGAAGCTCACGAAGGAGGCGCTGTCCTGATCCGCCGCGGCGCTCGCCTCGGCGGCCCGGGCCAGCCGGTCGGAGTTCGGCAGCTGGATGACGAGCATCGCCACGAAAGCGATGGTCCCGAGCAGCTGCATCTGGAACAGCCAGTGATTGGGGAACGGTTGGAAGAACCCGTAGCCGAGAACGCCGGTGAGACCGAACCCGCAGATGATGGCGAGGAGCGCTCCGAGCAGCCCCGGACCCCGAAGCAGCCCGCGGGCCGACCGGTAGGCGAACGCGATGACGGTCCGGTCGCCCGTGCGTTTCGCGCGCACGGTGAGCAGCGCGAGCGTGAAGGTGACTCCGAACCAGAGCACGAAGCCCAGGATGTGGCCGAAGAGGAGCACGCCGCCGGTCGTCATCCGCTGAAGCTCCCGGCCCGGAGCCGGTCGGTCAAGGGGAGTCCCTCGTTGACGGGACGCCGCGCCGTCTGCAACCATCCGGGATGGAGGCACACCCGGTGACGACGACCGACGACCTGTTCGCCTCGCTCGAGACGCTGCTCGGCGACCGCTTCTCGACGGCGACGGCGCTCCGCGAGCAGCACGGGGCGGGGGAGTCCTTCCACACACCGGCGCCGCCGGACGCGGTCGCGTTCCCGGAGACCACGGAGGAGGTCGCGGACGTGGTCCGTCTGTGCTCCACGGCGCGTGTCCCCGTCGTGCCGTTCGGCGCCGGGACCTCGCTCGAGGGGCACGTACACGCGGTCCGCGGGGGGGTCACGATCGCGCTCGGGCGGATGACGCGTGTCCTGTCGGTCAACCGGGATGACATGGACTGCCGGGTGCAGGCCGGTGTCACGCGACGCGCGCTGGAGATGGAACTCAGACCGACGGGGCTCTTCTTCCCGGTCGATCCGGGCGCCGACGCGACGATCGGCGGAATGGTGGCGACCGGAGCCTCGGGCACGACGACCGTCCGGTACGGGACCATGCGTGAAAACGTCCTCGGTCTCACCGTCGTGCTGGCCGACGGAACGGTGATCCGGACCGGGACGCGCGCGAGGAAATCGTCGGCCGGGTACGACCTCACGAGGCTGTTCGTCGGCTCGGAGGGGACGCTGGGGGTGATTACCGAGGTAGGCTTGCGGCTACGCGGGGTCCCCGAGGCCGTGTCGGCCGCCGTGTGCTCGTTCGCCACGCTCGAGGGTGCGGCATCGGCGGTCACGACGTGCGTGCAGATGGGCGTGCCCGTGGCGCGCGCCGAGCTGCTCGACGACGTGCAGATGGATGCGGTGAACCGGTTCTCGGGGTTCGACTACGCGGTGTCGCCGACCGTCTTCTTCGAGTTCCACGGCACGCCGGAAGGCGTCCGTGAGCATACGGAGGCCGTCGAGGAGATCGCCGCCGAATTCGGCGGGGCCGATTTCCGGTGGGCGACGTTGCAGGAGGACCGGACCGCGCTGTGGCACGCCCGGCACGAGGCGTACTACGCCGCCCTGGCCCTCAGACCGGGGTCGCGCGGCTGGGCGACCGATGTGTGCGTCCCCGTCTCACGGCTCGCCGAGACGATCGCGGCGACCCGCGCCGACATCGATGTCGAAGGGCTGCTCGCACCGATCGTGGGACACGTCGGCGATGGGAATTTCCACGTCCTCTTCCTCCTCGACCCCGATGACCACGGGGAGATGGAGCGCGCCGAGCGGGTCAACGCCCGGATGGTCGAGCGGGCGATCGATGCGGGCGGCACGTGCACCGGTGAGCACGGCGTGGGGTTCGGGAAGGTCCGGTATCTGCGGAAGGAGCACGGCGACGCGCTCGACGCCATGCGTCGGATCAAACGGGCCCTCGACCCGGATGGCATCATGAACCCGGGGAAAGTGATCGAATGAAGCGACGAAGTCGGATGGGACGGGGGTTGCGACTCACCGCGGTCGGCACCGCGCTGGTGGCCGGTGCGGTGTGCGCCGCGTGCACGGAGGGCGCGCCGGGTGGCGCGGGCGGCTCGGGTGGCTCAGGCGTCGGCGGGGCCGAGATGGTCATCGTCGGCGGACGCGTGATGGACCCGGACACCGGACGCGACGAGGTGACATCGCTCGCCATCGCGGACGGGCGGATCGTCGCGATCGGTGCGGGGCTCGCCGCGCCCGACACGATCGACGCGACGGGGCTCGTCGTGGCGCCGGGGTTCATCGATCTGCACGCGCACGGGCAGGACTCGGTGAGCGCCCGTCTCCAGGCGCTGGATGGCGTGACGACCGCGCTCGAGATGGAGATCGGCGTGTACCCGGTGGCCGAGTGGATCGCGTCTCGCGAGGGGTCGGCCATCATCAACTTCGGGGCGACGGTGAGCCACCCCGGCGCGCGCGTGAAGCTGCTGACCGGAGTCGACGTCGGTCACTCCGTCCTGTCGCCGCCCGACGCCCCGCAGCCCTTCGCGTCCGAGGCGGTCTACGAGTCGATCTCCGACGAGCAGATCGTCGAGCTCACCGGACTCATCGAGCAGGGGCTGCGCGAAGGGGGGCTGGGGATCGGATTCGGGATCACCTATACGCCCGGAGCCTCGCGGACGGAGATCCTGCGCGCGTTCCAGCTCGGCTCGGCGATGGGCGCGCCGGCCTACGTACACCTCCGGGGCGAGAACTCCGGCGGGACGCTGGGCGCCTTCCAGGAGGCGATCGCGAACGCCGCAGCGACGGGCGCATCCGTCCACATCGTCCACATGAACTCGAGCGCGGACGAGATGGCGCGTACGACGCTCGAGATGATCCGCGGCGCGCGTGAGCGCGGTCTCGACGTGACGACCGAGTCGTATCCGTACACGGCGAGCTCGACCCGGATCGAGTCGGCCCTGTTCGACGCGTGGGAGGGGCTCGGCGACGAGGACTACGCCCGCCTTCAGTGGTCCGGCACGCCCGAACGACTGGATACGGAGTCGTTCCGGCGATACCGCGAGCAGGGCGGGTGGGTGGTGATCCACGGACGGAACGAGGAGACGAACGAGTGGATCGTCGCACAGCCCGACGTGATCGTGGCGAGCGATGGGATCCCGTACCTGTACGAGTCGGTCCACCCGCGCGGCGCCGGGACGTTCGCCCGCGTCCTCGGCTACTACGTGCGCGAGCGAGGCGCGCTGAGCCTCATGGACGCGCTGTCGAAGATGACGATCCAGCCGGCGCGTCGGGTCGAGGGGTTCGCGCCCGCGATGGCCGCCAAGGGCCGCGTACAGGTCGGCGCGGACGCCGACCTCACGCTGTTCGACCCGGAGACGATCATCGATCGGGCGACGTACGCCGAGCCGGCCGCCCCGTCGGAAGGCGTCGTGCACGTGCTGGTCGGCGGGGTGCCGGTGGTGCGTGAGGGAGGCGTCGTGGAAGGCGCCTACCCGGGTCGGGCGATCACGAGCGAGGTCGCGGCCGGCTCCTGAGACGCGGCGATCAGCCGCCGGGCATGGAGAACTGGCTGACGTCGATGTCGACGTTGACCTCGATCGTGTCCCAGGCGACCGACTGGTTCCCCTGTTGCGACATCGATGACACGGCGAAAGGCATCATGAGCCCCGACACATCGCGGTAGTCGGATAGGTCGGTCGTCGTCGGGCCCGTCACCTCGCGCTCGGCTTCCACCCGAATCACCATGTGCGTCGACGAGTCGATGTAGTACGTCGAGGCCTCCCCGGAGGCGAGCGTCACCTCCAGCCGATACGCCTCGGCGCCGTTCACGGCCTCGGTGCCCACGAGCTCGATGGTGTGCCCGTCCTCGCGCCAGCCCACGAGGGGACCGTCGATGTCGGCCTGCTCGGCCATCGCGGCGACGGTCGCCGCGTCCGCGGTAGCGGCCGTCGTCTGCCCGGCGAACGGGTTGATCATCCATCCGGTCTCGCCGTCGTAGGCCTGAACGACGTTCATCCCGTTCAGCGTGATGTCGGCTCTCAGATAGCTCGGCCGCGCCGCGGTCGAGGTGATCTCGCCCGTCGCCGCACCGCCCATCAGATCGAGCCTGCCGGTGCTCCGTGTCGACTGGAGGGCCTCCCACGCCGCCACGCCGCCGATCGCCTCGTAGTGCCGCTCGAGCACCTCGTCGAGCGTCTGGGCTCCGGCCGGCAGGGCCAGAGCAAGGAACACCGCGGCAAAGACCGTCATCGAAGTCGTCGTCGTGCGCGCTCGCAGCATGTGTCGCCCTCGGTTGATCGCAGTGAAGGCCCGGCTCGCACTCGCGAACCGGGCCTCCGGAAGATGGGCACGAACCCGTCCCGGGCCAAATGGGCGGCCCGGGGGCCGAGACGTCGTCGCGGCCGCGTGGTCGAGGGGCGGTCGCGCCGCCCCCGTCGTCGAGGGCGGCTCAGCCGCCGGTCATCGAGAAGACCGTCTCGTCGACCTCGATGTTCGTCTCCACGGAGTCGAACGTGAGCGTCTGGACGCCGAGCGGCGTGTCGATCTCGATCATGAACGGGAACATGAGGCCGTTGATGTTCTGATAGTCGGCGAGGCTCGTGGTCACCTCGGTGTCCACCCCCTGGATCTTCCGAACCGCCACCATCTTGACGGGGAGGTAGCCGGAGTCGAGGTAGTAGTAGGTGACGAGCCCGTCGCTGGTCGTGACCTTCAGCTTCGCGGTCTCGGCCCCGTCCATCGTCTCCATCCCCTCGAACTCGATCGTCGTGCCGTCGGCCTCGTAGCCGATCAACGGGCCATCCATGTCGGCCTGCTCCATGATCGACTGCGCGGTCTCGGCGTCGGCGACGACCGGATCGCTGCTTCCCGTCATCATCGGCATGACCTGCCAGGCGGTCTCGCCGTCGTACGCCTGGATGATGTCCATCCCCTGGATCGACATGTCGATCCGGGCCATCGCCGGCCGCTTCTGCACGATCGTGAACGGCCCGTCGACCATCCCCATGACGTTGATGTTGCCGGAGGCCCGCATCGTGGTCAGGCCCTTCCATGCGTCGACGCCGCCGATGGCCTCCTGATACTTGCCCAGCACTTCCGCCGTGGTCTGCGCCTTCACAGGCATGGCGAGCACGACCATCGCAAAGCCCGCCAGCATGCCCTTCGAGATCCTTCGCATTCCGTATCTCCTGCGCCCGTTCGTCATGTGTCCGACACCCCTACCCCCACCGGCGGACGCTATTCGCCGCCGGGACGGGCAAGCCTTTCGACCTCCCGGAGTACGCCATCGCGGTCTCTCGTGTTCCGGGTGAGCACGAGTATCGTATCGTCCCCGGCGAGCGTCGCCACCACTCCCTCCAACCCCGCCTCGTCCAGCGCCACGGCGACCGCGTTCGCGCACCCGCTGTGCGTGCGGATCGCGAAGAACGCATCTCCCGGCGCGATGTCCGTGGCGAACTCCCGCAGCGTCGTCTGCAAGACACGCCGCGACACCGGAGCCGCGGTCTCCGTCCCGTTCGTCGTGTAGCGCGATCGCCCGTCCGCGTCCCGCACCTTGACGAGACCGAGCCTCCGGACGTCACGCGACGCCGTCGCCTGGGTCACGTCGAACCCGCGACGCTTGAGCGCCCGGACGAGATCGCTCTGGGTGCGGATCGGCATCTCGCGGATGAGCTGGAGGATCTCGCGCTCGCGCTCCCTGCGGTGCCCCGGGGTCATGACGGCGTTCCCGCGGCGAGAGGCTCCGCCAGCAGCTCGCCGGCGAGGTGCGCCGTGTAGATGGGCGCCGGCCGCCGCGTCTCGAGCCACGACTCGACATCCGCGAGCCGCCCGCCGGCCGTCTCGAGCTGCTCGGCAACGCGCGCGGGCGCCGGTCCGCCGGGCGAGTCGTGCGCGGCGGCTGCGGTTTCGGGTCTGAGCTCGTCGATGACGCCGGCGGCGGCCAGGGGGCAGTGCGCCCGGATCTCCTCGATGTCGAGCTCCCACAGCTCGCACCCCTTCTCCTCGGCGGCCCGCACGACGCGGCCCGACTGCTCGTGGGCCACCCGGAACGGGACGCCTCGCCTCACGAGGTGGTCGGCCAGCTCGGTCGCGGTGAGCATCCCGCCGACCAGCGCCGCCGCCATGGCATCGGTCTGGAAGTGGACGCCGCGAGCGATGGCGATCGCCGCCGCGGCCGACCAGTCGGCGGTGTCGAGCGAGTCGAAGAGCTGCTCCTTGTCCTCCTGGAGATCGCTGTTGTAAGTGAGCGGGAGCCCCTTCAGGAGAGTGAGAAGGCCCGTGACGTTGCCGATCGCGCGCGCCGCCTTGCCGCGCAGGATCTCCGCCGCCTCGGGGTTCCGCTTCTGCGGCATGAGGCTGCTGCCCTGCGAGATCGAGTCGTCGAGCCGGATGAACCCGAACTCGCGCGTCGACCACAGGATCACCTCGTCGGCCCACCGCGACTGATGGACCATCAGGACGGCGCACGCGAACGCCGCGTCGAGGACGAAGTCGCGATCGGCCACGGCGTGCATGCTGTTCGAAAACGTGGACTCGAGACCGAGCAGGGCCGTCGTCCGCTCGGGGTCGATCGGGAACGTCGACCCCGCCAGCGCGCCCGCGCCGAGCGGCGAGGTGCCGGCGGAAGCGTGCGCCGCCCGCAATCGATCCGTGTCCTGCGCGAGCGCGGCGACGTGCGCCAGCAGGTGCTGCCCCAGCGTGACCGGCTGTCCTCTCTGGAGGTGCGTGTAGCCGGGGAGGACGGTCTCGCGGTGTGTATCGGCCTGCTCGAGAAGGACCCGCTGGAGACCCGCGACGCCCGAGATGATGTCTTCCAGACGCTCGCGGACGTACAGCCTCAGAGCGACGATCGCCTGGTCGTTTCGGCTTCGCGCGGTGTGCAGACGACGCGCATCCTCGCCGATCCGCTCGGCGAGCGTGCGTTCGATCCAGGAGTGGACGTCCTCCTCGTCCCCCACCACCGCGAGCGTGTTGCCCTCGACCTCGGCGAGGATGCCGGAGAGCCCGGCGAGGATCGCCGAGGCGTGCGCGGTCTCGAGGACGCCGGTCTCCCACAGCATCCGGGCGTGCGCAAGACACCCGATGAGGTCGTGCCGGACCATCCGACGATCGAAGTGGAGCGACCCCGTGAACTCGTGGATCGCCGGGTGGAGGGCGCCGTCGAAGCGCCCTCCCCACAGCTTGGAGCCCGTCTCAGCCACCGGTAGGCGTCGGCTTCCTCGGCGTCGCGGGGCGGTGGGGCGAGCCGGGCGGGGCGTGTGCCGCGACTTTTACCGAGGTGAGGCCCTCCATCGGCTCGACCGCCGCGGAATCCGGCTCGTCGTCGGCATCCTCCTCCTCTTCGACGCCTTCCCGGTCCGCACGCGTGCGGGCCCGGTACGCGAGGCTCGACGGAAGCCCCCAGAGCCGGATGAAGCCGGCCGCATCAGCGTGGTCGTACACGGCGTCCTCGTCGAACGTCGCGAGGTCTTCGCGATACAGCGAGTGCGGCGAGGTGCGCGCGATGGCAGTCGCGCTTCCCTTGAACAGCCGAACCGTGACCTCGCCCGTGACCGTGCGGTGCGCCTCGTCGAGGAATGCGTCGAGCGCGGTCCTGAGCGGCGACCACCACAGCCCCTGATACACGAGCTCGGCATAGCGGGCGCCGATCCCTCGCTTGAACGACGCGGTGTCGCGGTCGAGCGTGATCGCCTCGAGGTCCGCCAGCGCCGCCAGGAGGACCGTCCCCGCCGGTGTCTCGTACACGCCGCGGCTCTTCATCCCGACGAGCCGGTTCTCGACCAGGTCGACCTGGCCGACCCCGTGCGCGCCGGCGATGCCGTTCAGCGTCTCGATCAGCGCGGCGAAGCCCATCTCTTCGCCGTCGAGCGAGACCGCTTCGCCCCGCTCGAAGCCAATGACCACCTCCTGCGGGTTGTCGGGCGCGACCGTGGGGTCGACCGTCAGATCGCGCAGATCCGACGGTGCCGCGACCGCGGGGTTCTCGAGGATCCCGCCCTCGAACGACGTGTGCCAGAGGTTGCGATCGATGCTGTATGGCTTCGAACGGCTGCCGGGCACGGGGATGCCGCGCTCGGCGGCGTAGTCGAACGCGTCGTCGCGCGAATGGATCTCCCACTCCCGCCACGGCGCGATCACGGTCAGGTGCGGGGCGAGCGCCCGGTACGTCAGCTCGAACCGGACCTGATCGTTGCCCTTTCCCGTGCAGCCGTGCGCCACCGCGTCGCAACCCGTCTCGAGGGCGGCCCGCACCTGGGCGCGCGCGATGACCGGGCGCGCGAGCGCCGTGCCGAGCAGGTAGCGACGCTCGTAGATCGCGCCCGCCCTCAACGCCGGGGCGATGCACTCGCGGGCGAACTCCTCACGCAAGTCGACGACCCGGCACTCGACGGCGCCGGTCGCCAGCGCTTTCGCGCGGATCGCCTCGAAGTCCTCGCGTTGTCCGACATCCGCTACCACGGCCACCACCTCGCAGCCGTAGTTCTCGCGGAGCCAGGGGATCATGACGGAGGTGTCGAGACCGCCGGAGTACGCGAGCGCCACCTTCGTGACGCCAGAATGCTCGACCATGTCGCCGGTGTCCTGTTCGGGTTCGAAACGCGCCCGGACGCGCAAACGCGGGTGGCCCCGGTGCGGGCCGCCCGCGTCATAGGCGGGTATACATACATCACATTGCATAAACATGCAATGGGTTCGGCGAGCGGGCCCGCGTGCGTTGCCGCCTATCACGGGACCTTTCGAATCGTAACGCTTCGGATGGCCGCGGTGGGTCGGTGTTTCGCTACCGCATATTCGTGGGAGTGTGGCGACGCCCCGCCAGGGTTACCCGTCGCTGCGCGCGATTTCGAGCGGGAAGCTCATCCCGGCCTGAGTCCAGGTGCCCGTGAAGGTGTTGCCGTCCTCGCTGATCGTCGCTTCGTACGAGCCGCCGATCGCGGAGAAGGTGATCGCGAGGGCCCCGTCCTCGAAGGTCGTGGTGTCGCCGACCATCCCGAAGGCGCTCTGCGAGGGGCTGTCGAGCGTGGTGGAGAGCGCCCCGCCCGCATCGCCCGTGATGTGGAAGACGAGGGGGAACTCCTGCCCGCCCGCCGAGAGCGTGCCTTCCCAGTCGCCGACAGGACCTGATTGCGCGACGACCGTTCCCGCCAGGGCGACGGACATCGCGAGGGCTGCGAGGAGGGTGCGGAGACTGCCGACTGCTCGTTTCATTGATCCGTCCTGTGTGGATGCCGTGGGGCATCGAGGGCTATCGGAGGCGGCGTCGCGCCGACCGGTATGACCGAAGTACCCCACGGGGCTCCGACTATTCGTACGTGGCGGACGCGTGTCGGCTCCCACGGTAGTGGGCACGGCGAGACGCCGAAACCGGAGCCTCGCTGGCAGGCTCCCGGGTTACGCCGTAGATAGCGGCGGATGCACGCCGGGATCCCGGTGAGACGTAGATGAAGGAGCCTGACATGCTGGAGATCATCCCCGACCTTCCCGATCACGTCGTCGGCCTCAAGGCGACGGGTAAGGTGGAGGCTGACGATTACCGGTCGGTGCTCATGCCGGCCGTCGAGGAGCGATTGCGCGAGCACCCGCGGGTTCGGCTGCTGTACCTGCTCGGTGACGGTTTCGAAGGGTTCACGCGCGGCGCCGCGTGGGAGGACGCGAAGGTGGGGATGCGGCATTTCACCCACTTCGAACGCGTCGCCGTCGTGACCGACGACGACATGATCGAGGGGCTGGTGAAGGCGTTCGGGTTCGCGCTGCCCGGCGAGGTGAGGCTGTACGACACGGAGGAGTACGAGGAGGCGCGGCGGTGGATCTCGGAGCCGCCATCCCCCGGGAAGCTCGACTTCGAGTTCATCGCGGATCGCCGCGTCCTGGTGCTCGAGCCGAACGACGAGCTCGAGGTCGGCGACTTCGCCCGCATCGCCGCGGAGATCGACCCGGTGATCGAGGAAGCCGGCGGACTCGCCGGAATCATGATCGTCGCCCCGCGGTTTCCGGGGTGGGACGACTTCTCGGCGTTCACGACGCACCTGAAGTTCGTGCGCCAGCACCACGAAAAGGTGCGACGGGTCGCCGTCGTGACGGAGGACCGCTTCCTCTCGGCGCTGCCTCGGATCGCGTCGAGGTTCGTCGATGCCGACGTCCGGCACTTCCCGGTCGCGGAGCGCGACGCGGCGTTGCTCTGGGTCGGAGAGGACTGAAGAGAGGGGCCGCGGCCGTCGCGGGTCAGGAGACGGGGGTGGCGACGCCTTCCTGCTCGATGACCTCGACCACGGGCGGCGCCTCCGCGGTGCCGCGCGACTGGAGGCTCCGCACCGTGTGCTCTCGGTGCCGGAGCGCGATGATCGCGTCGGCGGCGGCCGACGCGGCGGACAGCGTGGTGGTGTAGGCCACGCCGCGGGTGACGGCGGCCCGCCGGATCATGTAGTCGTCGTGCTGCGCGTGTTTCCCGAGCGGCGTGTTCACGAGGTACTGGATCTCGCCGGAGAGCAGCTTGTCGAGCAGGTTCGGCCGCCCCTCGTGGACCTTGAGGACGCGCTCGCACGGGATCCCGCGCGCCGCGAGGTACCGGGCGGTGCCGTCGGTCGCGAGGATCGAGAACCCGAGCTCGTGGAAGCGGCGCGCGATCGGCACCACGTTCGGCTTGTCGCGGTCGTGGACCGTGATGAGGATCGCCCCGCTGGTCGGTAACGCCGAGTACACGGAGATCTGCGACTTCGCGAACGCGAGTCCGAAGCTGTCGGCGAACCCCATGACCTCACCGGTCGACCGCATCTCGGGCCCGAGCACGGTGTCGGCCCCGGGGAACTTGTCGAACGGGAGGACGGCCTCCTTGACGGCGACCTCGTTCGGGATCAGCTCGTCGCCGAGATCGAACTCGGACAGCCGCCGCCCGGCCAGCACGCGCGCCGCGATGCGCGCGAGCGGAACACCGGTCGCCTTGCTGACGAACGGCACGGTGCGGCTGGCGCGCGGGTTCACCTCGATCACGTAGACGGTGCCCTCGTGCACGGCGAACTGGACGTTGATGAGGCCCCTCACGTCGAGCGCGAGCGCGAACCGGCGCGTGTACTCGCGCATCTTGTCCATGTCGGCGTCGCGCAGGAGGTAGGGGGGCAGAACGCACGCCGAGTCGCCCGAGTGGACGCCGGCTTCTTCGATGTGCTGCATGATCCCGCCGATCACGACCTGCTCGCCGTCGCACACCGCGTCGACATCCGCCTCGAAGGCGTCCTCGAGAAAGCGGTCGAGAAGGACCGGGTGCTCGGGCGACGCCTGGATGGCGCGCCCGAAGTACTGCCGAAGCGACGGCTCGTCGTACACGATCTCCATCGCGCGCCCGCCGAGGACGTAGCTGGGCCGGACGAGCACCGGGTAGCCGATCCCGGCGGCGATCTCGACCGCCTCGTCGACGCTCGTCGCCGTGCCGCCGGGGGGCGCGGGGATGCCGAGCTCGTCGCACAGGGCGTCGAAGCGGCGGCGGTCCTCGGCGCGGTCGATCGAGTCCACGCTGGTCCCCAGGATCGGCACGCCGAGGCCCTCGAGACGCCGCGCGATCCTGAGCGGCGTCTGGCCGCCGAACTGCACGACGACGCCGTCACGTCTCTCGTGCTCCACGATCTCGAGCACGTCCTCCACCGTGAGCGGCTCGAAGTACAGCTTGTCGGAGATGTCGAAGTCCGTCGACACGGTCTCGGGGTTCGAGTTCACCATGATCGTCTCGAACCCCTCCTCGCGAAGCGCGAGCGATGCCGAGACACAGCAGTAATCGAACTCGATCCCCTGACCGATACGGTTCGGGCCCGAGCCGAGGATCACGATCTTCCGGCGATCCGACCGGATCGACTCGTTCTCGCTCTCGTACGTCGAGTACAGGTAGGGAGTCGCCGCCGGGAACTCGCCCGCGCACGTGTCGACCGTCCTGAAGACCGGGCGCAGCTCCGCGACCCAGCGGGCGTCGCGGAGCTCGCTCTCCGTGGTCCCGCGCAGCCGGGCCAGCTCGGCGTCGCCGAACCCGAAGTCCTTCGCGCGTGCGAGCAGCGCGGGTGTGACCTCCTCCGCCCCGGCGAACGCCTGGCCCTCGCCGACGATCTCCTCGAGCTGGGAGAGGAACCACGGGTCGATCCCCGTGAGCTCGTTGATCTCGTCGATCGACATGCCGGCGACGAACGCTCGATAGATCTGGAAGGGGCGCTCGGCCGTCGGGCGTCTGAGCGCGGCGCGCAGTGTGTCGCGCTCGTCATCGGCGAGGCCGTCGTCCTTCGGGTCGTTCGCCGGAAGCCACCCCACCCGGTCGTTCTCGAGCGCGCGGAAGCCCTTGAGCCACGCCTGCTGGAGGGTGCGGCCGATAGCCATGACCTCGCCGACCGCCTTCATCTGTACGCCGAGCGTCGGGTCCGCCTTCGGGAACTTCTCGAACGCGAACCGCGGGATCTTGATCACCATGTAGTCGAGCACGGGCTCGAAGCACGACGGCGTCACCTCGGTGATCGCGTTGGGGATCTCGTCGAGGCGGTACCCGACGGCGAGCTTCGCGCCGATCCGCGCGATCGGGAACCCCGTCGCCTTCGACGCGAGCGCCGAGCTGCGCGACACGCGCGGGTTCATCTCGATGATCACCATCTCGCTCGTGGTCGGGTGGACCGCGAACTGGATGTTGCACCCGCCCGCGTCGACCCCGATCTGGCGGATGCAGCGGATCGCCGCGTCGCGCATCGCCTGGTACTCGCGGTCCGACAGCGTGAGCGCCGGAGCGACGGTGATCGAGTCGCCGGTGTGGACCCCCATCGGGTCGAAGTTCTCGATCGAGCACACGATCACGACGTTGTCGGCGCGGTCCCGCATCACCTCGAGCTCGAACTCCTTCCACCCGATGATGCTGCGGTCGATGAGGACCTCGCCGATCGGCGAGCTGCGGATCCCGGCCCGCACGAGGTCTTCGAACTCCTCGCGGTTGTAGGCCGTCGAGCCGCCCGTCCCGCCGAGGGTGAACGAGGGGCGGATGATCGCGGGGAACCCCGTGTCCTCGACGATCTCGAGCGCCTCGTCGAGCGAACGGGCGAACCCGCCGTGCGTCAGCTCGAGCCCGATCTTCCGCATGGCGTCGGCGAACTGCTCGCGATCCTCCGCGGTCTGGATCGCCCGCACATCGGCGCCGATCAGCTCGACCCCGTGCTTCTCGAGCACTCCGGCCTCGGCCAGCTCGAGCGCCACGTTGAGCGCTGTCTGGCCACCCATTGTCGGCAGCAGCGCGTCGGGCTTCTCGACCTCGATGACCCGCTCGACCCACTCGGCCGTCAGCGGCTCGATGTAGGTGGCGTCGGCCATGTCCGGGTCGGTCATGATCGTCGCGGGGTTCGAGTTCACCAGGATGACCCGATACCCCTCCTCACGGAGGGCGCGGCAGGCCTGCGTCCCGGAGTAGTCGAACTCGCAAGCCTGACCGATGACGATCGGCCCTGAGCCGATCAGGAGGATCGAGGAGATGTCGTCGCGGCGTGGCATTGGGCGGGCAAGCTAATGCGGGGGTGTAAATCGCGCAGCCCCGCGCAAAAAGGGCCCCTCCCGCCGCGGCATCGCTTCGGGGCGGCTGGTGATTGCGTGCCCCGAGAAGGCGGATCAGCCTCCGATCTCCCGAATGATCGTCGCCGCGCGCTCGATCAGCGCGCCGGTCGCGATCCGATCGAGGCCCGCCCGCTCAAGTCCCTCAACG
>JAWWCR010000037.1:0-32024 GCA_033720355.1 Gemmatimonadota bacterium | reverse complement strand
TTCGCTGCATCAGCTCCTCGGAGGACCACCCCCCTTCCTTCGCACGGCGCACGAATTCCGGATTGACGTCCGGCATCAGCACGCCTGCTTGATTCCGCCTGACCGCGACCGCGAACACCGGCTCGATCCCGCTCGAGCACCCCGCGATGATCGAGATGGTCCCGGTCGGCGCCACGGTCGTGAGGTTGCAGTTCCTGAGCTTCCTCATCGGCCGGATGCGCTCGCCGTCGGCATCGCGTGCGCACGTCTCGTCGGGACCCCAGATCGACTGCGCCCACTCCGGGAACGCGCCGCGATCGGCGGCGAGCCTCTCGGACTCGATCTTCGATTCGTTGTCGACGAACTCCATGAGCCCGCGACCGAGCTCGATCGAGCGTTCGGATCCGTACGCCTCCCCGTGACGGACGAGCATGTCGGCCCAGCCCATGATCCCGAGCCCGATCCGGCGGATCCTCCGCGACAGATCGTCGATCTCGGGCAGCGGGTAGCGGTTCGCGTCGATGACGTTGTCGAGGAAACGCGTGGAGTCGTGGATGGCCTCGCGAAGGCCTTCCCAATCGACGTTCCCGTCGTCCCCGACGAAGTACCCCACGTTGATCGAGCCCAGGTTGCATACGTCGTAGGGGAGCAGCGGCTGCTCTCCACAGGGGTTCGTCGCCTCGTATTCGCCGAGGTGCGGGACGGGGTTGTACCGGTTGGCCTGGTCGATGAAGTAGACGCCGGGCTCCCCGTTGCGCCACGCGCCGTTGATGATCTTCGAGAACACCTCGGAGGCGTTCAGCCGGCCCACGGGCTCGCGTGTCCGTGGATTCAGCAGATCGTAGTCGTCCCCGTTTCTCACCGCCTCCATGAACGCGTCCGTGACACCCACGGAGATGTTGAAGTTGGTGATCTTCTTCTTGTCTTCCTTGCAGTCGATGAAGCCGAGGATGTCGGGGTGATCCACACGGAGGATGCCCATGTTCGCCCCGCGTCGCGTGCCACCCTGTTTCACGGCCTCGGTGGAGGCGTCGTAGACCTCCATGAAGCTCACGGGGCCCGACGCGACGCCCATCGTCGACTTCACGACGTCGCCTTTCGGGCGCAGTCGGCTGAACCCGAACCCCGTGCCGCCGCCACTCTGATGGATCAGGGCCATGTTGCGGAGGGTGCCGTAGATCCCGTCGAGGCTGTCGGGCACGGGGAGGACGAAACAGGCCGACAGCTGGCCGAGCGGACGGCCGGCGTTCATCAGGGTCGGGCTGTTCGGCTCGAAGATGCCGTCGGCCATCATGTGATAGAAGCGGCGAGCGAGGCGGTCTACCTCGGCCTCGCCGGCGCCGTAGCGCCGCTCGACGCCGGCGATGACCGACGCGACCCGCCAGAACAGGTCGCGCGGCTGTTCGATCGGCTCTCCGGCGTCGTTCTTCTTGAGATAGCGACGCGCGAGAACAGTCAGCGCGTTCTCCGTCAGCCGGGGCTCCGGCAAGTCGCGCGGGGTCGTGTCGGTAGCCACACCCCAACCACCCGTCGTCGGCTCCACAGCCGACGAGACTCCCGTCACCGCCACGTCCGGTGGATTCATCGCGCCTTCCTCGTCGTCGTTGATTGCGTCGGGTGTTCCGGCCCGGGGTCGAACCGGGGCGGGCTCGTCGATTCTATACCCGATTGCCGGGACGAGGTGGCACTTCCGAGGGAAAGACCGGCTTCGGCCGGGACCCGACGACCGCGCGAGTCGAATGCCGGCCTACGCCGGTCTAGCGTAGTCATCGCGGACACTGCGCCCGCGATGCACCTCGGATTTTTCTTCGTCCGCGGCCGGGGATCGCCGCAAATCTTTTCCACGGGCCCTGGTCGTTTTCGACGCTTTTTCCCCGTGGATTTTCCACACGAACCGCTACATCTTGTGGCGCCAAGATTGTAATACCACCACATGTTGTGGTCAACCCGAGCCGAGGGTTTTTTTGCGTTTTTCTCACTCTCGGGGCCCGGAGGGTTCCCACTCGTGGGACGGATCGGCCGGAACCACGCCGGTCATCACACGTATCGGCGACGGTCGGCGGTCAGGTAAAGCCGGGAAAGGCGAGGCGGGGGCGTTTCTCAGCGCTCTCCGGACCACCGGCCGTCGCGGTGCCGTTCACGCAGCAGGCGGTAGCTCCGGACCGTCATGGCGGCGCGCTCGGCCAGCTCTTCATCCACCGGACGAACGACCCGCCCGGGGACGCCGACCACGAGGCTGTGTGGAGGCACCTCGACGCCTTCGGTCACAAGGGCCCCGGCGGCGATGACGCTCCCCGCCCCGATCCGCGCGTGAGACAGCACGATCGCTCCCATCCCGATCAGACAGCGGTCCTCGATGACACAGCCGTGGATGATCGCGCGGTGGCCCACGCCGACATCATCTCCGATGCGGGTCGGCGTATCGCGGTCCACGTGGACGACCGTCAGGTCCTGGATGTTCGTCCGGGCGCCGACGACGATCGGCGCGATGTCGCCCCGCAACACGCAGCCGTACCAGATGGAGGACTCGGGCCCGACGGTCACGTCGCCCACGACGTCGGCGGACCCGGCGATGAACGCGGTCGCGTCGATCGTCGGATGCCGCGCGGTCCGGAGGGCATCGACCTCCTCCGGCCTCACGGTCGCGCCCCGTATTCGCGGAGAAAACGCTCGATCCCGTCGAGCACTCCGCGCGCGTAGCGAGTCTGGAATTCCTCCGTGCGGAGGGCGGCCTCCTGAGCCGGAATCATCATGAACGCCCCTTCGGTGAGGATCGCCGGCATCCAGGGCTCGCGCACCATCGCGAGATCGCCCCACAGGACCCCGCGGTCGGCCAGCCGTATCCGCTCGACCATCCCCGTCTGGACGGACCGAGCCAGTGCGGCCGACTGCGGGTGGTAGTAGAAGGTGCTCGTCCCCGCGCGCTCGAAGGGGCGCACCCCGTCCGGGAGCGCGTTGTTGTGGATCGACACGAGGAGATCGGCGTCGGCGGCGCGGGCCCGTCCGGTGCGCTCGTACAGACCCATCGCCGAGCGATCGTCGCGGATCATGATCGGCTCGGCCCCGGCCTCGCGCAGCAACGCGGCAAGCGCGCGAGCGACGGCGAGGTTGGCATCTCCCTCGAACAGACCCGTCGGCCCGTAGCTGCCGGCGCCCGGGTGCCCCGGATCGACCGCGACACGGATCCCGCGTAGCGGCGAGAGCCGATCGATGTCCGGGGCGCGGCGGAGCGCGAGCCGCAGCACCGCGCCGTCGGCGGCGTCCCCCGCCGCGAGCGGCGTGCTGCGCTCGGGTCCTTCGTAGGCCCGGGCGTCTCCCTGCTCCACGGTGAGGCGGGTTCCCCAGATGGCCCACTCGAGCTCGATGTCGATGTGGACCACGGGCCCCGGGGCCTGCGTCCAATCCATCCGTACGACGCCGGTGCCGCTCCCGTGCGAGAGCCGCCCGATGTCCGCGTGCGCGTCGTAGAGCGTCAACCGGATCGAACGGGACCCCGTGACGGTCACGTGCGCCGGGACCGGACGGGTCACTCCGATCCGGAAGTCGACGACCCGGCCGTCGACCGTTGCGCGTCCATCGAAGATCCTCCCCGGCTCGGTACCGGGGTCGCCCCTCGTGGGCTCGACGTCCTCCGCGAGGACCCACCCGACGAGATCGGAGCCGAGGGCGAGCCCGACACGGTCGCCTTCGACAGCCGCGACGGTGGCGACCGTCCCCTCGGGGAAGCGCCACCTGTACGGTCCGGAAGCGGTCGGGCGCCCCACCACCACGCCACTCTGCCCGTTCACCACGTCGGCGGCCTCGATGAGTCGGACGCGGGGCGCCGGATCGGGAAATCGAGCCAGACGCAGGGTCGCCGGGCTGCGGGTCACGCCCCCGTCCGTCCGGGCGACGAGCCATGCCGTCACGGTGTCGAGGGGTACGGCGAGCCGCGAGCCACCTTCGCGACCGAGCTCGTCCACCCCGGTGCGGCAGTCGCCGGCCGCGCAGGCGGCCCGGTGGAGACGGTCGAGGTCCACCCGGCCCGCGTACCGGTTGAGCGAGCCCCTCAGGACTCCCGTGTCGTCGAGGGGGAAGCGCTCGGCGCCGGCCACGAGATCGACGGCGGCGCCCGCCTCGCCCGCGATCGAGACCCGCAGGACATCCCCGGGGCGATACCATCGTTCGTGCTCGTACGTCGACGTCCACGGCGATGCGGCCCCGGGAGGAGGCCCCGAGGGTGGTCGCCGGATCGGGAAGGCCGCGGTGACCGTGTCGGCGCCCTCGACGACCCGGAAGCGGTAGAACGCCGTGTCGCCGCGCGACGCCTCCGGGACGGGGAGCCAGGCGAGGAACGCCCCGTTCGGCTCGACGGGGATCGCGTTGCCGTCGATCTCGAGCGTGGCCTCGCCGCTCCCGACCGAGCCGAACAGGAAGTTCGAATCGGGGGAGACCACCGCGAGGCGCGGAGGATACCGGATCTCGAGGTCGATCTCGGCGCGCGGTCCGGCGACCACCGTCCACAGACAGGGTACGAGCGCGGTCGCGAGGAGCCCCGGGCGGTAGTCAGGCATTCGCCCCCTCCCCCCCTCCCTCCCGGTTGCGTCGCAGGACGGTCAGCGCCACGGCGCCGACGGCGGCGAGCGCCGCGGACGGGAGCGCCACGGCGGGGAGCCACAGCACCGCTCCGCCCACCGCGAACATCGAGCCGAAGAGGAGAAAGGTCGCGGCCACGGTTCTGACGAGCGCGCCCCCGAGAGGCCGATCCGGAACCAGACCCGTGGCCGCGCGCGCGCGCCGCCACCCCGGTCCGCCCGGCCGTACGCGGCGGTAGAACGCCTCGAGAGTCTCGTCGGTCTCGGGACGCGTCAGCAGCATCACCGGCACCCAGACGAGGGCCGACCCGAACGCCGTGACGGCGAGACGCGTGCCGAACTCCATCCCTTCGAAGACGGGCAGGTACGAGGCGAGCGCGATCGCGAATCCGGCGAGCATCGACGCCAACTCGGCCCACGCATTCACGCGCCACCAGAACCAGCGCAGGATGAGTACCGCCCCCGGACCGGTGCCGATGGCGATCATGAAGCGGAACAGGGCTCCGATGTCATCGGCGTAGAACGCGGCCAGGCCGCCGAGCGATACGATCACGACGGAAGCCAGCCGCCCGACCCGGACCAGGCTGGACGGCGACGCATCGCGGTCGACGAAGCGCGCGTAGAGGTCGTTCACGATATAGCTCGCGCCCCAGTTGATCTGCGTCGACACGGTCGACATGAACGCGGCGACGAAGGACGCGACGACGAGCCCGAGCAGACCCGCGGGCAGATACCTCAGCATAAGGGTGGGATACCCGAGATCGGGATCGCCGAGATCCGGGAGCAGCACCACGGCGACGAGCCCGACGACGATCCACGGCCACGCGCGAACCACGTAGTGCAGCCAGACGAAGCACCACGCGGCCTTCTCCGCGTCGGCCTCGGTGCGGCTGGCGGCCAGCCGCTGGACGAACTCGCCCCCGCCGTCGGAACGGCGAAACGCCCACCACTGAATCCCCAGGTAGGCCAGGAAGGTCCCGAAAGGCAGCGCCTCCGAGCCGGGACGCGGCACCATCCTGAGCACATCCTCGCGTCCGAGGGCGACGAGCTGCCGCTTGAGCTCGACGACACCGCCGATCTCGCCGAGCGCGTACCCCGCCACGAGCACCGCGCCGAGCAGAGCCAGGAAGAACTGGAAGAAGTCGGTGGCGACGACGCCCCACAGCCCCGCGACTCCGGCGTAGACGAGGACGAACACGGACAGCGCCACCACGGCCCACAACCGCTCGTCGCCGGGCATCCCCTCGGGCAGCGACGGGAGAAGCCCGAGCGCCTCGACGACCTTCCGCATGGCGAGCATCACGAAGCCGATCGAGATGCAGTTGATGGGAATCGCGAAGAGGAACGCCCGCGATGCACGGAGGACCGCGGCCGGCTTTCCGCCGTATCGAAGCTCGGTCAGCTCCACGTCGGTCACGATCTCGGCCCGACGCCACAGCCGGGCGAAGACGTAGATCAGAACGAGGTGCGAGAGCCCGAACGACCACCACTCCCAGTTCCCCGCGATCCCGCGTGTGGCGATGAGCGCCGAGACGTACAGGGGCGTGTCGACCGAGAACGTGGTCGCGGCCATCGAGGTCCCCGCCAGCCACCACGGCAGAGAGCGGCCTCCGACGAAGAACTGCTCGACGCCGCCGCTCGCGCGCCGCGACAGCCAGAGCCCGATCGCGAGCGTCAGCGCGAGGTAGGCTCCGACGACCGCCCAGTCGGCGCCGCTCACGCGGGGGCTCCGGACGTCCGGCTCGACCCGTCGCGGGTGTGTCGATCGACCCATCGGGCGGCGGCGCGCTCCATGACCGACTCGGTGGACCAGGCGCACAGTCCCGACCCACCGAGATCCCCGATCCATCGGGCGTGTCCGAGCAGGACGAGGAGCGCGCGCTCCGCCGATTCCAGCTCGGTCCGGACGCGCTCCGCGACCTCGGCCGATGGCCCGCCGTGCCCCTTCCACCCTCGCGGGGTGGCGGCGAGCACGACGATCCGCTGGGCGACCTTCCCCGGCGCCGCGGTGAGTCCCCCCGTCGCCGCGGCTCCCCCGGCGGCATCGGGGGTCGCGGTCCGCAGACGCGTCTGCCAGCCGGCGGCGGAGAGCGTTGCATCGAGGATGGCCGCCAGAGGCCCGTCGCGACCGGCCGGCGGGCCGATCTCGGGGTCGTCGGCGACCGCGACCACCTCGGTCGGCGTACCCGGGTTCCACCGCGAGAGATCGACCCCCTCCGCGATGATCGTCTCCTCGGCAAGCTCGAGCCCGGAGACCTCGGGACGGGCAGGCGTCGTCGCGACGGCGGTCCCCGGAAAGCGCGCCAGCTCCCGCACGCTCCGTCCCACCGCCGCGCCGACGGCACCGGCGAACTCCGGGTCGGCATCGGCCGCCCGCTCGAGCCTCTCGACGGTCCGGCGGACGTCGCTCGGGTACAGGATGACGTCGCAGCCGGCCCGAATGGCCGCGACGGCGGCCTCGGCGTCGTTGTCGCCGACGCCCGCCATGATCATCGCGTCGGTGGCGACGAGGCGATCGAAACCGAGGGTCTCGCGGAGGAGCCCGTGGACCACCTCGGCCGACTCCGTCGCCGGCCCCTCGCACCCGTAGGCGGGATACGCGACGTGCGCGATCATCACCGACCCGACGCTCGCGACGCATTCGGCGAACGGTCGGAGATCCATCCGCAGCTCCTCGCGGGTCGCATCCACGACTGGGAGCTCGATGTGGGAGTCGGCGAGGGTGCGCCCGTGCCCGGGAAAGTGCTTGACGCACGCGAGCGCGCCGGCGCCCTGACACGCGTCGACCCAGGCGCGACCCAGACGCGCCACGGCCTCCGGCCCGTCGCCGAAGCTCCGGGTGGCGACGATCGGGTTCTCCCGCTCGAGATCGAGGTCCAGGACGGGCGCGAGAACCCAGTTGACCCCGACCGAGAGGGCCTGTCTCGCCGTAAGCCGGGCGGCGCGGCGAGCGGCCCGGTCGGGCTCGACGTGCCGGCCGAGCGCCGCCGGCGGCGGAAGCTCGTCGAGTCCGCGGAACTGCTGCCCCGCTCCGCGCTCCAGATCCGCCGCGATCCACAGATCCCGTCCGGCCCGCTGGCGGATCCGATCCGTCAGCTCGGCGACCCGGGCTGCGACGCCGCCGAAGAGGACGAAGCCGCCGACGCCGAGCTCGATCGCCCGTTCGACGCGCCCATGGACCTCGTCGAGATCCTCCCTGTCGAGACGCAGGGCCTCCACGACCACGCGCGCCGGCCGCACCCCGGTCATGCGGGCGTCCGGCTGCCGAGCCGGCGAGCGGCGACGGCCCCGGTCGCCCACGAGGCGTTCGCCGGCAGGCCGAGGTCGTGCTGACGCGCGAGGAGCGCGAAGGCGATGGCCTCTCGCGCGTCGGGGTCCACGCCGAGCACGGCGAGGTCGTGAACGGACCGCGGGGCGAGGAGCGCCAGCAGCCGGCCGGTGATCGCCGGGTTGCGACTTCCGCCTCCGCACAGGTACACGGGCGCGTCGGGTCCATCGACGAACGCGTAGGCGTCGGCGATCGTTCGGGCCGTGAGCTCGGTCAGCGTCGCCACGATGTCATCGATCTCCAGCTCGGGGTGACCGTCCATCCACTGGCGGAGGCGTCCCGTCGAGAAATGCTCGCGCCCCGTCGACTTGGGGGGGCGCCTGGCGAAGTACGGGTCGGCCAGCCACTCGGCGAGGGGTCCGGCGGCGATCCGGCCGCGCGCGGCCCGTCGTCCATCCTCATCGAACGCTTCTCCGGCGCGGTCACGCACGGCGCCGTCGATCAGCGCCACACCGGGGCCGGTGTCGAAAGCCGCCGGGGTCTCGTCGGACTCGCGCGGCGGGAGGACCGTGACGTTGGCGATTCCGCCGATGTTCTGGATGAGCCGCGTCTCGTCGCCGGAGAACAGGAGTCGGTCCGTGTAGGCGGTCAGTGGAGCCCCGTGCCCTCCCGCCGCCATGTCGCGGCTCCTGAAGTCCGAGACGACGTCGACTCCGGTCGACTCGGCGATCACCGACGGGTTCCCGATCTGGAGTGTCGAGCCGGGCGCGTCCCCCTCCGGCGGGACGTGCCAGACGGTCTGGCCGTGGCTCCCGATCGCCGCGACGTCGCGCGGGTCGACATGGGCACCCGCCAGTGCGTGCGACACGGCCGCGCCGATCCTCCGGCCGAGCTCGAAGTCGAGCTCGCACACCTCGGCCGCGCCACCCGTATCGATCGCATCGCGGATTCGGTCTCGAAGCGAAGCCGGATAGGACGACGACTCGAACGCGATTACGTCGACGCCGTCCGGCCGCTCCCCGGAGCCGGCGATCGTCACGACGGCGACATCGATGCCATCGAGCGAAGTCCCGGACATGACACCGACGTAGACGCTCATAGGGCTCGATCCGTCGCGCGCGGTCGCAACAGATCGGGGTGCACTCGCTGCTCGATCCGGCGAGCGTGCGCCTCGTCGTGCTGCCGGATCCCCCGAAGGAACTGGTAGAGCGTGACGTTCTCGCTCCCCAGCCGGGCGGTGCGGTCGAGACCATCCGCACCCGCCTCTCGCAACGCGGTCACCGTTCTCCCTCGCGCCTCGGCGAACCGGCGCGTCAACTCATCGAAGGGGGCCTCCGAGTCGGGGGGCGGATCCGTCGCGAGCCAGTCCTCCCAGACCGGGGTCTCCGACGATGACGCGGATTCGACCCGCGGGGTCACGGCCTCGACCTCGAACTGGAGGAGATGCGCGAGGTGCTCCCCCGGCGACCAGCCTCCGGGGCTGACCGGCACCCGCTCGCCCGCCGCGTCGGCGGCACGGCCCGTCTCTTCGGCCTGCCGAAGGCGCTCGGGAGCGGCGAGGAGGTCAGCGATCAGCCGCTCCCGGTCGGGCCAGCCGGGTCGCTCGGGATAGCCGGCATAATGGAGAAAGCCCCCCCCGCCATACCGGTCGATCGCGACTCGTAGGAACCCATCGACCGTATCCAGAGCGCGTTCGGCGAACCCGCGATCGACGCGCAGTGCGTGCATGGCCAGCGCGGTCTTCACCGCCCCGCCCGCCGCGAGGAGGAGCCGGCGGGCCGCCTCTGCGTCGATCTCGCAGACCTCCACGACGATCCTGACGCCACGATCCACGAGCTTGGCCGACCGCGCGCGCAGATCGACCATGAGGTTTCGGTAGACGCGGCCCGAACGGATCATGGCGCCCGTCGTGATCGTGTTCAGGATCAGCTTGGTGGCCGTCCCCGCCTTGAGACGCGTCGAGCCCGCGATCACCTCGGGCCCGACGAGGGGTGTGATGAGGATCGCACCGAGACGGACGACCGGGTCCGGGGGGGCGCTGCACGAAAGAAAGCCCAGACCGGCCCCGCGGCGCCCTGCCTCCTCGAGCGCACCGTGGACGAAAGGCGTCGTCCCGGATGTCGCGATCCCGAGGACGAAATCGTCGGGCCCGACGTCGGCAGCGGCGATCGCGCGGGCGCCGCCCGTCGGCTCGTCCTCCGCTCCTTCGCTGCTGCGGACCAGGGCGTCCGGACCTCCGGCGATGATCCCGACCACCTGCTCCGGGTCCGTACCGAACGTCGGAGGGCACTCCGAGGCGTCCAGTACGCCGAGCCGACCGGAGGTTCCGGCCCCCGCGTAGATGAGCCGGCCTCCTCGTCGGAAGCGGCCCGCCACCTCCTCGACCGTCTCCGCGATCGCCGCGAGCTGGGACGCCACCGCGGAAGGCACGGCGCGATCCTCCGCCTGGATCGTGGCCACGATCGTCGGCGCGTCGGCGCAGTCGATCCCGATCGTCCGCTGGTTGACCGCTTCGGTCAGGCGCGGATCGCCGGGGCGCGGGTCCGTCATCCGAATTTGGTTTCCCCGTTGATGTTCAGGTAGATTCCGGCCGCGCGTTCCCGTTCGCGGCGCACGCCGACGTGGCCAAGCTAGTGTGACATCAGGTCCGGCCGCTCGCGAGGGGACGGACCAGTCTGACTGGACAGCTTCTGGGGAGGACCACGTGTCGCTCGAAGCGCTCGCCGTTCTGCTCGGCATCTCGATCGTCTGCAGCGTCGTCGCGCAGGCCCTGGCCGGGTACTCGGTCGGTGGCTTCGTCGTCAGCACCGGGGTCGGGTTCATCGGTGCCGTGTTCGGCATGTGGCTCGCCGAGATGATGAGCCTCCCGCGGTTCTACCAGATCACCGTGGACGGCACCGTCTTTCCCCTGGTATGGTCGATCGCGGGGTCGGCGGCGCTCGTCGCCGTCCTCGGCGCCCTCACGGGCAAGAAGCGCCATTGACCGCTGCCGGACCCGACGCCGGTCGGGTTCGGGAGATCCTCGAATCCCGGTACGGCGACGTAGGAAAGCCCCGACTCGCTCCGCTCGATGAGCTGGTCCTCACGATCCTCAGCCAGTCGACCACGGACGCGAATCGCGACAGGGCGTTCGATCGCCTCAGGGCGCGGTACGCCGACTGGGACGACGTTCGGACCGCGGCTCGATCGGAGATCGAGGAAACCGTCCGCGTGGCGGGTCTCGCCGGACAGAAGGCTGGGGCCATACAGGGGGCGCTCGAGCGACTCCACGACGAGCGCGGGACCGCCGATCTGGATCACCTCCACGAGATGGACGACGAGGAAGCGGTCGCGTACCTGACGTCCTTCACCGGCGTGGGGGTGAAGACGGCCGCCTGCGTGCTGTGCTTCTCGCTTCGGCGCCCGGTCCTTCCGGTCGACACCCACGTCCTCCGGATCGCGCGACGGCTGGCGTGGATCCCGCCCCGGTGCACGGCGACCCGGGCCCACACGCTCGTGCAGGCCCGGGTCGAGCCGAACGACCGCTTCGCACTTCACATGCTCATGATCGCCCACGGACGGGCGACATGCACCGCGCGGTCTCCCGACTGTGACGGCTGCCCTCTACGGACCGACTGCCCGCGGGTGGGCGTCTGACGGCCGGTTCAGTCGCCGGGAACCTGGACGGTCAGCGGTCGATCGAGACGCAGCCGCAGGACCGAACCCTCCGGGAGGACGGCATCCACGTCCTCCGTCACCAGCGTGATCGCGGTCCCCGCCGCCGCACCTACCGCAGCGCCGATCACCGTCCCCTTCGTGTCGCCGCCTATCACGCGTCCGAGGATCGCCCCGGCCACGGCGCCCGCACCGATGCGCGCGGCCTTGTCGCCCGTGTTGTAGCTACCCCGGGTCGTCGGCTCGGCCTCGACCACGGTCGCCGAGATCGGCCACGAACCGCCGAGCATGACGACCTCGTGGAAGTCGACCTTGATGACCGCCTCCTCGCCCTGGCCGCCGGACCGCTGGAGCGCCGTGACCTCACCCTCGATGTACGAGTTCTGCTGGACCACGACGCGGTTGCCGTCGATCAGGGGGGTTTTCACGCGCAGCCGGAAACGGTCACCCGGCTGGTTCGTCCGCGTGCTCAGCTCCTCGAGCAGGACCGCTTCGAACTCGGCGCCGGCCTGGGCCGTCAGCGTGACCGTCGGCGGAACGGGCGGCTCCTCGGGAATCTCGGGAGCCTGCGCCGCGGGCGGAACCCCGCGCACGGGCGACTGCTCCTCCACGGGCTCGGGCGGCGGTGCGGGTGCGGGCGCCGGCGCCGGGTTCGGCCGGACGGGTGTCGTCTCGACGGACGCGGGCGCCGGCTCTTCGGTCTCGACCCCACGGTCGGCCAGCTCGGGCTCGGCCTCCTGTTCGAGGGCGAGCTCGACCTCCTCGGTCGGGGGTCGCTCCTCCTCGGCGACACGCTCGCCGCACGCCCCCGTCGTCGCGACGAGTCCGACCGCCATCAGTATCGCCGGCGACGTCCGCCGCATTCCGCCAGTCTTTCGGAGCGTCCGCATCTCGCACCTCCCCGCGTCGTTGCCCGGTGTATCTCGTTGTACGCCAATGGGCTCGCCCGTACGTTGCCGGACGGGGAGCCGCATGCTCTCGAGTTACCGCATACCGTAGACCGGAATGTCGGTTCCGCGGTCACATCCGTGGAAACACGACACCGGCCCAGTTCAACCGCCGGCCCGAAGCCCGCTCGGGAAAATACGCCACGATGAAGCCGCTGCGCAGCCTGCTCCCCTACTTCCGTCCCTACCGGAAAGGCATCGCGGCCGGCCTCGCCCTCGTCGTGATCGGCAACGCGTTCGTCGTCGCCGGACCGTACGTGCTCAAGATCGCGATCGACGCCCTCACGGCCGAGCTGCGGCCCGAGCTGATCCCGCGATACGCACTCCTGATCGTGGGCGTCGCCCTCCTCGGCGGAATCGCGAGGTACGGGATGCGGGAGCTGTTGAACGGGATCAGCCGTCGGATGGAGACCGACATCCGCGCCGACCTGTTCGACCATCTGATGCGGCTGCCGCCGCAGTTCTTCGACTCGTGGCGAACCGGCGATCTGATGAGCCGCGCCACGAACGACGTCCAGGCCGTGAGGATGGTGGCGGGGCCGGCGATCATGTATGCCGTGAACACCCTCGCCGTGTCGGCGTTCGCGCTCGGTCTCATGATCTGGATCGACCCGATGCTCACCCTGGTCGCGATGATTCCGATGGCGCTGCTGCCGCCGGCCGTCTTCACGTTCGGCAAGCGGATCCACCGGCGTTTCGAGCGCATCCAATCGCAGTTCTCCGAGCTTTCGAGCTTCGCGCAGGAGAACCTCGCGGGCGTTCGAATCGTGAAGGCGTACGCGCGCGAGGACGCACAGGCCGGACGCTTCGCGGCGCTCAACGAAGAGTACATGGTGCGGAACCTGGCGCTCGCGAGGGTGTGGGGGGCCTTCCACCCGTCGCTGATCCTGCTCACCGGCGTCGGGGGCGTCGTGGTCCTGTGGTTCGGCGGCGGACAGGTGATAGGGGGCGACATCACGATCGGCGACTTCGTCGCCTTCTCGTTCTATCTCACGCAGCTCATGTGGCCCATGATCGCCCTCGGGTGGGTGACGAATCTCTTTCAGCGCGGTGCCGCGTCGATGGGACGGCTCAACGAGCTGTTCGCGATCGAGCCCGCGATCGCCGACCCGGAACACCCGGCGCCGGCCGGTCCGGTACGCGGAGCCGTGGAGTTCGAGGACGTGGGCTTCCGCTATCCGGGCACGGACACCCCCGTTCTCGAGGGCGTCTCGTTCCGTATCGAGGCGGGTCAGACCATCGCGGTCGTCGGGGCGACCGCCAGCGGGAAGACGACGCTCGCCCGTCTCATCCCGCGCCTGTACGACGTCACCGACGGCGCCGTCCGGATCGACGGGATCGACGTGCGCGACATGCCGCTCGCGCACCTGCGCGACTCGGTGGCAGTCGTTCCCCAGGAGCCCTTCCTGTTCAGCATGCGGCTTCGCCGTAACATCGAGCTGCGCTACGACGATGGGGCGGACGACGCATGGCCGGAGTCGCTCGAGCACGCCATCGACGTCGCGCAGCTGCGGAAGACCCTTCAGGTGCTGCCGGACGGGATCGACACCCGGCTCGGCGAACGCGGCATCAACCTTTCGGGGGGGCAGAAGCAGCGCGCGACGCTGGCCCGCGCCTTGTACCGGGACGCCCCGATCCTCATCCTCGATGACGCGCTGTCGGCCGTCGATACGCAGACCGAGACCGCGATCCTCCGGGGTCTCAGGGCCTACATGGCCGGCCGCACCTCAATCATCGTGTCGCATCGGGTGTCGGCCGTGCGGGACGCCGATCTCATCCTCGTCCTCGACGACGGACGCATCGTCGAGCGCGGGCGCCACGACGACCTCATCTCGGCGGGAGGCGTATACACCCGGCTGCTCGAGCGGCAGCTGCTCGCCGAGGAGCTGGAGCACCAGCCGGCGCTGACCGGCGAGGGGGGGTAGGAAGCCGCTCGCCCCCGGGCGGGTCCCCGGCGACGGGAGCGCTACCCGCCGCGACCCTCCGACCAGAAGCCGATCATCTTGTAGACGAGCTTCGCCACGGTGAAAGCGGAGGCGTGCATGCCCGGAGCGGGTGCGAGCTCGACGACGTCGGCGCCCACGACCCTGCACTCGGTGAAGACGGCCCGGAGCAGCCTCATCGCATCCCACCAGTCCCCACCGCCGGGTTCGGGCGTCCCGGTGGCCGGGACGAGCGCCGGATCGAAGAAGTCGACGTCGAAGGTGATGTAGACGTCGTCTCCCAGCGCGTCGAGCACCCGCTCGACCCACCCGTCCTCACGCATCTGGTGCGCGAAGACCGTCGTCACGTCCCGCTCGCGGATGACGTCGCGCTCCTCGATCGTCAGCGCACGGACGCCGACCGAGACGATGCGCTCCGTACGGTCGAGGATGCGGCGCATCACGCAGGCGTGGTTCCAGGGCGTGCCGTGGTACTCCTCGCGGAGATCCGCGTGCGCGTCGAACTGGAGGATCGAGACCTCGTCGTCGAGCCGGTCGATCCACGCCGTGGCGGGCGCGGAGGAGATGGAGTGCTCGCCGCCAAGCCCGATGACGAGCCGGTCCCCCGCCGCATCCAGCAAGTCGTCGTAGAGGGCCCGGAGCTCCCTGATCGCCGGGGCCGGGCCGGCGGCCGAAAGCTCCACCGCGGGAAGCGTGCAGATGCCGATGTCGATGGGCTCGCGGTCCAGCTCCTCGTCGTACCACTCGACGTAGCGCGAGGCCTCGAGGATGGCGGCCGGTCCCTCGCGAGTGCCGGGGCGCCAACTCGTGGTCGCCTCGTACGGAATCGGGAGGATGACGGCCGCGGCGTCGTCCCACCCTGCGCGAGCGTCCTCCACGCCCATGAAGTTCGCGGCCGGAGCCCACGCGTATCCGGCGAGAGAAGAGGGGAAGCGAACGTGTCTCAATGGAGGGCCGCTGGAGTCAGGCGTCCGGGGTGATGTGCACGCCGATGTCGGGCCGTCAGTGCACGCAATCGGGGCAGTAGCCCTCGAGCTCGAGCCTGTACCCGACGACGTCGAACCTGGTCAGGTTGGCCAGACCCTCCATCCAGTCGGCCGGCCCCGAGCCCTCGATGTCCTGCACGCGACCGCAGGAGAGACACCGGATGTGCTCGTGATCGTCGGTGCGGCTGTCGTAGCGCGCCGGACCGGTGCCGAGCGCGAGCTTGCGCGCCACCCCACAGCTGACGAACGCCTCGAGTGCCTTGTAAACCGTGGCCAGGCTGATATCCGGGACATCGTCCCGAACGGATGTGAACACGTCGTCGGCCGTGGGGTGGCTCGTCGTACCCGAAAGAACGTCGTATACCGCGGCACGTTGCAGCGTGTATCGATGGCCCTGCGACTCGAGCGCGCGTTTGAGTCTCTCGGGCGATATGCGGTGCGGGCGGGGTCCGTCGTTACTCACGTATCGAAGCTCTGATTCCTGCTTGACCGAAGGTCCGTCCGGGGTGGGACGCCGCATGGAGTCTAACGTCGGGCGACGTACCGATCAAACCGGGGAAGCGTCGCCTTCGACGTCTTCGTCACCCGCTCGCGCATCGTCGATGAGCTGTCTCCAGACCTCCAGCCGTCCGCCGATCGCCACGTGCCGGGCAGGCGCGACCTGTCCCAGACGCCGCTGGAGATTGCTGACCAGCCGGGGCAGCAGGGCGGCGGGCGCGCTTCCGTGCTCGACGATCACCTGGTGAGCCGGCGTCCCGTTCTCGGGCACCATCCGGGCGCTGAACAACGCGCGGGTATCGCCCTCGAGCATTCGCGTGAAGAGCAGGAATTCGGATGAAGGGACGACATCGGGGAGAGGGGGAAAGAGCCAGACATCCGCGATCTCCGGCGCGGGCACGCACCGCTCGACGTCGGTCAGTCGGGTGGCGAGGGCCGCGATCTGCCTGGCCGGTTCCGTCACCTGCGCGTCCATTGCACCTCCCACACCGTGTTCCCCACCTCGCCGACCGATAGTCGACGCCACTGGAACGCAACATCACGACGGACCGAAAGATAGCCGAAGCCGCCCGCCGCGCAAAGGCTTCAGCCGTCCGCGGGGCCTCCCGAGGACGCCGCGGTCGCGGCGGGCCGGACGCGCTCGAGCACCGCGGTGATCGCGCGCTCGAGCGGCAGATCGAGCACGGCGCCAGCGGCCTTCACATGCCCTCCGCCCCCGAGCGCCTGCGCGATCTCGGAGACGTTCGCGGCTCCGTTCGATCTGAGCGAGACCTTCGTCCGGTCCGACGAGAGGGCGCGAAAGAAGATCCCCACCTCGACCCCGGCGAGCCGACGTGGGTACTCGACGAGTCCCTCCATGTCCTCGGGCGTCGCGGAGCAGTCGCGAAGGGCCCGGTGATCCAGGGCGACCCAGGCAACGGGCGACAGCGGGTCCACCTCGAGGCTCTCGAGGGCGAGCCGCGTCAGGGCGAGCGCGCCCCGGGTGACGGTCCCGTAGAGACGCCGGTACATGCTCTCGGGATCCACCCCGAGACGCAGCAGCTCGCCGACGATCTCGTGGGTTCGCGCCGTCGTGTTCGAGAACTGGAACGAGCCCGTGTCGGTCGCGATCGCCACGTAGATACCGTCGGCCGCGAGCGGAGAGAGCGGCCAGCCCTCGAGGGCCAGCAGGTCGAAGACCAGCTCGCCCGTGGCGCAGGCCTCCGGATCGCGGATCGAGGGGTCCCCCGGCGAAGCCCCGACCGGCGGGTGATGGTCGATGACGACGCTCGGGACCCGATCGAGCGCCTCCCCCACCTCGCCCAGCCGGTGCCGCTCGGCCGTGTCGAGAATCGCGATGAGGTCGGCCGTGCGAAGAGGATCCTCCGCGGCGGGGTCCTTCGCGTCGTAGACCGGGATGTCGCCGAACGCGAACAGGAGCGAGCCGGGGGTCCTGCCGGGGGTCACGATCGTGGCCTCCGTTCCGCCCGCACGCAGACGGTCGGCGAGCGCGGCCATGCTCCCCACGCCATCGCCGTCGGGGTTGATGTGGGTGGTGAGGACGACGCGACGGGCCTCGCGCAGGCGCGCACGCACGGCCTCGAGCGCCTGGCGCCGCTCGTCGGAGATCGGCGAGACGCTCAGCGGACGACCGGCCGGCGGTCCGACGAGACCCGGTGGCCCTTTCGCCGCCGGGGGGAATTCCGGCGGCGGCCGACGCGCAGGCCGACGCCGAAGCCTCCGGCGAGGCAGACCGCACAGAGCGAGACGACCATCAGGGTGCTCATCGTGGCCGGAGGGTAGAAGGCCCCTCGCGGTGCGTCAATCCTGACCTCCCGACGCCGGACCGGCGAGGAGGTCCCACACGGCGCGGGCCCGGCGCTCCAGGTACTTCCCGTCACGGTCGTTGACGATCACATGGTCGGCTCGCGCCCGCTTCTCCTCCGCCGGCAGCTGACTGGAATCGATCGCATCGAACTCGTCGGCGGACCAGCCCCGCGACGCCGTGGCCCTCAGTCGTCGCTGATCCCGCGGGGCGTCCACGACGACGATGGCATCGTAGGCGTCCTCCATCCCCGTCTCGAAGAGAAGCGGGATCTCCTCGACCAGGACCTCCGCCCCGGCGGCGCGGCTCTCTTCGCGCCAGATATCCCGAAGACGGCGGACCTCGACGTGGACGATCTTCTCGAGTCGGGTGCGCGCGGTCGCGTCATCGAACGCGATGCAGCGCATCGCGGCCCGGTCGAGGCGACCGTCCGGGTCGAGGACGGCATCTCCCCAGGCCTCGACGATCCGCGCGAGTCCCGGGGTCCCGGGCGCCACGGCGTCCCGGGCGAGCCGGTCCGCGTCGATCCGGGCCGCGCCCCACTTCTCGAACAGGCGGCCGACCGTGCTCTTTCCCGCCGCCACCGTCCCCGTCAGACCCACCCGGATCAGGGGCCCTCCGCTTCGGCGGCCGCAGGCTCGGAGACCAGCGGCTCTCCCGCGTCGCCGTCGACATCGAGGCAAGCGAGCAGATCGGCGAGGATGTCGAGCCGGATCTCCTCGACTTCCTCGTCGGTCTTGCCGCGCAGCGAGACCTGCCCGCCCGCGAAGGTTCCGTGGCCGCCTGCGGACCCGCGATCGCGGAACGCCTCGCGAATCAGCGCCCCTGCGTGCGCATCCGCCAGCCCGGCTCGTACCGAGACGAGCAACCGATCCCGGTACCGCCCGGTCGCCACCGTCCAGTCGACCCCCTGCATCTGGAGGAGGAGATCGGCCACCTCGGCGACCAGATCCGGGTAGGGCAGCGTCCCGAGCGGCGCGGCCACCACCCGGTCGTACCGCCGCGCCACCGCCAGCGCCTGGTGCAGGGCCCGGAAGTAGCTCGCGGGCACCTTCGCGTGCCGGATGCGAGACATCGTCTCGGGCACCATCCGCGTGTAGAGGTACGTGCTGGCTTCCACATCCTCCTCGGTGGCCTCGCGCGAGAGGTCCATCGTCTCGGACTGGATCGCGTAGAAGAGAGCGGTGGCGAGCCAGGGAGGCGGCTCGATCGATGCGGCGCGCAGATACTGCACCATCATCGTCGCGCAGGCCCCGAGCCGCGGACGCACGTCGGTGAACTGACCGACCGTGTCGGAGCGGGCGGGGTGGTGGTCGACGACGGCCGTGACGATGCGCCCGGGCGGGAGGGAGTTGTTGCCGGCCCGCGGCTGGGTGTCGACCATCGCGATCGGCATCCCGGTCGGCAGCTCCACGTCTTCGATCCGCTCGAAATCGATCTCCATCTCCTGGATCAGCGCGCGGTTCTCTGCGCGACCGATGATCCCCCCGAAGGCGACCCGCGGCGCGGTGCCGAGCATCCGCTCGAGCAGGACCGCCATCGCCGCGGCCGAGCCGAGCGCGTCGGGATCGGGGTTGTCGTGGGTGAGGACGAACGGGCGGCCGGCTCCTTCGAAGACCGCGACGAGCCCGGTGAGCCGCTCGATCCAGCGGTCCATGCCCGGGGTCACGCGTCCGAGCAGTCGCCGTGGGGGTACGGGTGGCCGCAGTTCGGGCAGTGCCCTCCCTTGCAGCCGAAGAGCCGCAACGGGAGCCGCGTCCCGCAGTGGAGACAGGGCTCCATGAGATCCGCGAGGAACGGGTTCGTGGCCGACTCCGCCGCCACCGTGGTCTCGGGTCCATGTCCCGGGATGAGCACGGTGCGGGACGGCAGCGTCAGGATCTGTTTCACGATGGCATCCAGCAGCGTCTCCGTGTCCCCACCCGGAAGATCGGTCCGGCCGATCGAGCCCGCGAACACGGCGTCCCCCACGAACGCTCCCGGACCGCCTACGAGCGTCACGCTCCCCGGGGAATGGCCCGGCGTGTGACGCACCTCGAACTCGACGTCGTCGAACCGGACCGTATCGCCGTGCTCGAAGACGACGTCCGGGGGCGGCGGTGTCTCGAGCCTCAGACCGTATTGCGCCGCGATCCCGGCGGTTCGGTCGTAGATCGGCCGATCGGCGGCGTGCAGGTACACGGGCGCTCCGAACTCGCGCACAATGTGCGCGACCGCCCCCACGTGATCGAGGTGCGCGTGGGTGAGCAGGATGGCCGCCACGTCGCCGCCCGCCTCGCGGACGACGGCCGCGATCCTCTCACCCTCGTCTCCGGGGTCGATGACGACGAGCCTGCCCGCGTCGGTCGGCCCGAGGATGTAGCAGTTGGACTGGAACGGCCCGACGGTGATGCGTCGGGTCGTGGGAGGGGGCGCCGCGGGCGCGGACCTCTCGGTCGAGGACGTTTCCTTGCCTCCTGGAAGCTGTCGAGTACCCTCGATTCCTCAGCGACGTGCTACACGGCGAACGACGTGCCGCAGCCGCAGCTGCCCGTCGCGTTCGGGTTCTCGAAGGTGAACCCGGTTCCCTGGAAGGAGCTGTGATAGCCGATCTGGACGCCCGTCAGGTACTGGGCGCTGAACGGATCGACGACCACACGCACCCCTTCCGACTCGAAGGAGAAGTCGTCCTCGCGGACCTGGTTGTCCATGTCCAGCCCGTATTCGAACCCGGAACACCCGCCGGGGATCACGCTCACCCGAAGCACCTGTTCCTCAGGGCTCGCGGCCTGGAACTCCTTCACCTTCACCGCGGCCTCCGGCGTCAGCCGAACGATCGGCTCCGCGGCGACCCCGGTCGTGTTCGTCATGTCGCTCATACCGTCTGCGCCTCCTGGGTCTCGGCGGCGGGCGCGTCCTCCGACGCCTCCACGCCATGACCCTCCTCCAGATCCTGCAGATACTTCTCCGCGGCGAAGACCGCCGTCGTGGCATCCCCGACGGCGGTCGTGATCTGCCGCACGAGCTGTGACCGCACATCCCCTGCCACGAAGAAGCCGGGGACGTCGGTACGCATGTCACGATCCGTACGAATATAACCCGCCGGGTCGTGGTCCACGTGAAAGTCGATCACGTTCACGTTCGGGGTGAATCCCACGAAGATAAACACGCCCGTGGCGGAAAGTTCCGACTTCTCGCCCGTCTTGACGTTGCGGAGCGCGAGCCCCGTGGCGTTTCCGTCCTCGCCCAGGATCTCCTCGACCACGGTGTCCCAGATGACGTCCGTCTTCTCGTTGTCGAGAAACCTGTGCTGGAGAACCGCCTGCGCGCGCAACTCGTCACGCCTGTGGACGAGGGTCACGGACGAGCCGTAACGGGTGAGGAACTCGCCCTCCTCGACGGCCGAGTCCCCGCCACCGATCACGGCGATCTTCTCTCCCTTGAAGAACGCGCCGTCGCAGATCGCGCAGTACGAGACGCCCCGCCCCATGTACTCCTTCTCGCCGGGAACGTCCAGCGCACGCGGCGTGCCGCCAGCCGTGTAGATGACGGCCGGCGCACGATAGCTCTTTCCACGCTCCACTTCGACGACGAAGTACCCGTCGTCTTCGCGACGGACCTTCTCGACCTGACCTCGCGTGGCCTCGACGCCGAACTTCTTCGCATGGTCGGCCATTTTCTGGGCGAGCTCCATCCCGCCCACGTCCTCCACGCCCGGGTAATCGTCGACCAGCTCGGTGAGGAGGAGCTGCCCACCGGGGAAGCCGGCCTCGAGCATCACCGCATCCATCTCCGACCGACCCGCATACAGCGCGGCACAAAGGCCCGCGGGCCCCGCGCCGACGATGATCACCTCGTGGTTCTCCACCTGTCCGGTCGTATTCTCTTCCACCGTCTCTCTCGCCCCTCGTGTCGTCTCTCGTCCTCTATCCATTCGCTCGTGCGTCGCCCGAGCCCCGGTCGTTCACGATCTCTCGCCCGTTCCCGATCCACGCCGCCGGCTCGCCGCCGCCCGCAGCTCGATCTCATCGAGCCACCGCTCGGGCACGGCTTCGTCGCCCACACCCGCCCTCCGGTGGCTCGACGGACCGTGCCAGTCGGAACCGCCCGACCGGAGGAGATCCAGCTCCGCCGCGACGGCGTTCATCGCGCTGCGCGTCGAGGGACGGTTCGCCGGGTGCAGGACTTCCACCCCATCGAGCCCCTCGGCGGCCCAGCGCCGCACGTCGTCGGGTCCGAGCGACTGTCCCGGATGGGCCAGGATCACCACGCCCCCGGCGGCATGCACGGCCTCGAACACCTCCCGAGGCGCGACCTCGCGTTTCTCAACGAACGCCGGCCGGCCGCGTGAAAGGTACAGCCGAAACACGCTCTCTACATTCTCGACGTGATCTCCGTCCACCAGCGCGCGGGCGACGTGGGCGCGGGTGGGCGCCGCCTCCCCCGCCTGGGCCTCTACCTCGGCGTATTCGAGACCCACGCCCTCGTCACGCAATCGCTCGACGATCGCGCGCGCCCGGCGTCTCCGGTCGCCGTCGTACCGCCTCAGAAACGCCTGGAAGCGCGCGTCGGTTCGATCGAACCCGAACGCGAGGAGGTGCACCGATCGACCGGGCTCGGTCGCGGACAGCTCGGCGCCCGGAAGGAACCGCAGCCCCAGACGCTCAGCTTCGCTCCCGGCCTCGTCGAGCCCCAACGTCGTGTCGTGGTCGGTGAGCGAGAGACCCGCCAGCCCGGCCCGCGCGGCCCTGCGCACGACCTCGGTCGGCGAAACGGTCCCGTCGCTCGCGGTCGAGTGCAGGTGGAGATCGACGCGTGGTCGGCCGGCCGCGGAGCCGCTCGACGTCAAGAGCCGTACGTCGGGTAGCCCGTGGGCGCTCCCATGGAGGTGGAACGCTCGAAGAGGGCCATCAGCCGTTCCTCCGTCAGCTCCGCGAGGTCTTCGCCGACGTCTTCCCCGTCGCCGATGGACACGACGCGCCACGGGCGCTGGTTCGTCGTCTCGCAGAAGAAGACGATGGTCCGCTCGCCCTCCCGACCTCCCCGACGGGCGCGCCAGGTGTCGCCGTCCGCTCGTATGGTCGCGCTCACGTCCCCTCCGGTTCCACGAATACCGTCTCGGCGAGCCCGCGCTCGACGTCCACGGCCTCCCCCTCCACCTCGAGTCGGGTGCCGCCATCGGGTCGACCGCCGACCATCCGGATCTCGGTGCCGGGGAACAGACCGAGATCGGCGAGCCGGCGCAATGCCTCGGCGCTGTCGTCGGAGACCTCCCGAACCGTTCCCCGACACCCGTCCTCGAGATCGCCGAGGGCGATCCACGCCGTCTCGGCGATCTCGCCCGTGCGCGTCGGGATGGGGGATCCGTGCGGGTCGACCGAGGGCTCGCCCAGCGCCCGCGCCATCCGGTCGATCAGAGCGTCGCTGGCCGCGTGCTCGAGACGCTCGGCCTCGGCGTGCACATCCTCCCACGAGAAGCCGAGCTTCTCGATCAGGTAGAGCTCGAGCACGCGGTGGCGACGGATGATCCGGAGCGCCGTCAGCTCGCCCGACGCCGTGAGGCGCACGCCCCGGTAGGGTGTGTGCTCGACCAGCCCGTTCTCGGCCAGGGCCTTGACCATGTTGGTCACGGACGCCGCAGACCGTTCGAGCTCTTCCGCGAGCGCGGTCGTCGAGACCGCCCCCACATCACCCTGGAGCTTGTACACGGCCTTCAGGTAGTCCTCGACCGCGCGGCTCGGGCCCGAGCCCTCCGCTGGACCGCTCACGACGCGTGGTCTCGCGGCGCCATCACCCGGTCGTGAAGTCCTCGTCGGACGAGAGCGAGACGAGGTACTCGGCGATCAGCTCCGCCGCCGCATCGAGGTCGGCGTTGTCGATCATCTGGTTGGGGCTGTGCATGTACCGGTTGGGGAGCGATACGATCGCCGTCGCGATCCCCGAACGGTTCGTGAAGATGCTGTCGGCGTCGGTGCCGGTGGTGGACGGGGCGGCTTGCCATTGTACATCGATCCCCGCGCGGTCCGCGGCGGCCGCCAAACCGGCGAGGACGGTCGGGTTGATCACGGCGCCGCGGCTGAGCACCGGTCCGCCGCCCAGTCTCACGTCGCCATGCTCCTTCTTGTCGAGGTGGGGGTGATCGGTAGCATGGGTGACATCGATGACGATCGCGGCCTGCGGCGACAGCTCGAAGCTGCTCGTCCGCGCGCCCCCGCCAGATCGCGCGCTGATCTCCTCCTGGGTGGTTGCCACGGCGACGGCGCGCGCGGCGGCCCCCTTCTCTCCCGCTCGTCGCAGCGCCTCGAGCGCCACCGCGGCGCCGGCCCGATCGTCCACCGAGCGAGCCGCGATCCGGCCTCCGGCGAGATCGAGCGTCGAGGAAGCGATGACACCCACATCGCCGATCGCCACGCGCTCGCGCGCCTCGTCGGCGCCGCGCGCGCCGATGTCGATCCACAGCTCCTTGAGCTTGACGGCCTTCTCGCGCTCGTCGGAGGCCATCAGGTGGATCGCGCGTCGTCCGATGACGCCCACGACCGTGCCTTCGGCTCCGTAGATCTCTACGCGCTGCCCGACCAGCACCTGGGGATCCCAGCCCCCTACACCGCGGACGAACAGATAGCCATCGTCGTCGATGTAGTGGACCATGAGCCCGATCTCGTCGACGTGGCCGGCGAGCATCACCGTGGGAGACCCCTCCTCCGCCAGCGCCGCGTAAGAGTTCCCGTGCACGTCGGACCACACGTGGGATGCGAACCCGCTCGCGATATCGCGCCACACGGTGGCCGCGGGCGATTCGAACCCGGACGGGCCGGGCGCGTCTAGCAGACGACGCAGCGTGTCGTCGAGGGGCGTGCTCATATGGGGGCGGACCTGGAGTCGTGGCGAAGGTCTCCGGCCGAGAACCGGACGAACCGCGCTAAGCTAGACGGGCGTTCGAGACTTCCGCAAATCCGGATTTCGTGCGCTCGACCCCGTGTCGGAGGCCACCATCAGGGCACCGCGAACAGGGAGTCGGAAAGGGTCGGGTTGAGCGTAACGTCGTCGATGCGGAGCTCCTTGGTCGGCATGCCCTCGCGGTCGAGCCATCGACGCGCGACGACATAGCTGAAGTCGCCGACGCGGCCGAATCCCTCCCAGATCGTCCGGTTCCGGTCCTCCTCCGTCCTCCCCTGTTCGATGTAATGCACCTCTTCGGGATAGGGGTCATCGTCGAGGAAATAATAGAAGTACCGGTCGCCGGGGTGCGCCCCCACGTCGTCGCCGAACGTCACGCGGACCTCGTATCCGCCGCCGTCCCGGGACGAGGCCCGCCGGTTCACTCCGGGGTCGAAGAGCTTGTAGGGGAGCCCGAACCAGTAGACGACGTCACGTCCCACGTACTCCGTCTCGCCGACCTCTCTGGTCGAGTCCGGCATCGGGGCATCGTTGAGCGTCGCCCAGACGTCCGATCCGGTCCACGTCTGGACGTACAGCCCCTCCGCCTCGGGGCGCTCGATGCGGGCCTGCTCGACCCCGGCGACCTTCCGCATCTCGACGCGGCGGGGGCGCATGCGGCTGATCCGGCCGGTGGAGTCGAACCAGACCGTCGTGATCGTGAACCGGGCCGACTCGATGTCGTGCCAGGCGTCCATCCCGCCCGACGCGTCGAGCCAGCTTCCGATCAGCGAGTCCGCGAGCACTTCCTCCGGTGACCCGTTCGTGGCGGCGTTCGGGATGTCCGCCCCGGCACCGCTGCAAGCGGCGAGCGCGACGACGGAGACGAGACAGTGGTAAGAGCGGGCTGACCTCATGCGTTCGATCTCCCTCGGAGTCTGCCGGACGACCGGACCGCGGGGCGCGAGACCGCCGGTCCCGCCGTCCCCGGTTGCTGCCGCGAAGCGCGCACCCTACGGCCGATCTCCACGGATTCGCGAGACGAGGCTCGCCAGCGAATCGGGAGAAAGCGGGGCCCACACGGTAACCCGTACCCCGTCGATCAGGTTCCGAACGGTCGCGACCGGCGTATCGTCGGAGAAGTCTTCCCGCGCAGGCGCCGGGGTATCGTCCGCCTCCGGCTCGGCCGCACGCCGCTCCAGCCGCGCGTCGGCTTCGGCCGGCGGCGCTTCTCCAACCGCGCTGGCGGCGCTCTCCTGGATCAGCCGAACCAGCTCCCCGCCGGGCAGCCTCTGCGTCACGAGCACCGCGGGACGACGAGCGAGATCGCCCACATCGATCGACACGACCTCGAGCCCCTCGATCCTGAGCGCCGGCCGGCCGAGCACGCTGGCCGCGCCGGACTCGCTCGTGGCCCTCCACTCGACCGAGGCATCCCGGTCACCGGTCGTCCGGAGGTCGCTCGCGATCTCGTCGTACACGGTGATCGGCACGGCGGCCGGAGGCGCCGCCGCCTGCGCTTCCGCGCGCGATGCCACAGGGCCGAGCGCCTCGGTTTCCCCCACCCGGGTCGCATCGAGCGCCCCGGCTCCGGCCACGTCCTGCCGCGCACGCAGCTCGGCCACGGGTGCGGGCGCTTCCTGCGCCGCCTGGGTCTTCGCGACCGATTCGGCGGGCCCGGCGACGACCGTCTCCGGCGACTCGACGCTCACGGCCTCGGTCAGCGGACTGGCCTCGACGGCGTCTTCCCGCCCGACCCCGGCATCGGCGAGTCGTTCACCCGGCGCGGCGTTCGCGGCGGCCGCGTCCCGGCCCCCTTCGGACCCGGCGATGGCCACGTCCGCCGATGCCGGCGCGAGCGGCGAGTCCGCGCTCCCGCGCAGCAGCGCGTTCCCCATCCAGCCGGCGCCCAGAGCGATCACCACGGCGGCCGCCCACCCCATGCGCTCTGTCGACAGCCACGACGCACGGCCGGGGCCCGACGAAGCGACGAGGTCGAACGGCGGCACGTCGACCGCGGGGAGGCCCATCCCGAGCAGCTCGTTCGCGCGGTCGCGCACGACGCGCTCTTCCTCGAGCTTCGCCCGGCAGTCGGGGCACCGCTCGAGGTGGGCACCGAGCCTCCGCGCCGCCCCCCCGTCGATCGCCTGTAGCCCGCCGTCGAGCCAGGCGTGCAGATCACCCTCGGTTGCGTGCGACATCGCTCTCCCGTCCTTCGTACTCTGCGACGAGCCGCTTGCGCGCCCGCGCCAGCGTCGTCCCGATCGCTCCGGTCGCGAGCCCCGTCCGGTCCGCGATCTCCTGATAGCTGTTCCCCGAGTTCCACAGCAGGAGGACCTCGCGGTCGCGCTCGCTCAGCCGCTCGAGCGCGGCGTGCACATCCGTCGACACCCTCTCCCGCTCGAGTTTGGCCGGGCCGTCAGGCTCGACCGCCTCCTCGGCCTCCGCCTCCCCCTTCATGAGACGCAGGTGGCGCCGTCGCCTGACGGCCGTCCGCGCCTCGTCTTTCGCCAGGTTCGATGCCACCGAGAACAGCCAGGCCCTCGGATTGTCGGGCTCGTGACGCAACGCCCGGACGAACGTCTCCTGGACCAGGTCGTGGGCGCGTTCGACATCCCACACCTTGCCGTTCAGGAACCGGTGAAGGTCCTGATAGGTGTCCTCGTAGATCGCGGCCCAGTCGATGGTCGACCTCGATTCGGCTCGTTCCACGTGTCCCCGATCCGCTCGAGCGGGCGGGGCCAGGTCTCCATTGGAAAGGACGACCGGCGACGCGCTCCTTGCACAACCCGTCCCCGGGACACTCGATTGCCTCGCCACCCCGTGACGCGCCGCGACCCGGAGGAGCGACTTGATCCAGGATCCGACCGCAATCTTCGGATACCTCGCCGGCGTCCTCGGCGTCATCTTCTGGCTGAGCGAGCGACCCGAGCTCGAGCGCGTCTTCCGGATCACACCACCCGTAATCTACGCCTATTTCGTCCCCACCATCTCGACGACGATCGGCATCATCCCCGCGTCTTCGCCCGCGTACGACTGGATGACCCGCTTTCTGCTGCCCGTCGCCCTGCTCCTGTTGATGATCTCGATCGATCTCGCCAGCATCGCAAAACTGGGGCGTGTCGCCCTCGTGATGCTGATCGCCGGGACCGCCGGGATCGTGCTGGGCGCGCCGATCGCGCTGCTCGCGGTCGGACGGTGGCTGCCCGAGGGCGCGTGGACCGGGCTCGCGGCCCTTTCCGGCTCGTGGATCGGCGGCACAGCCAACATGGTGGCGGTCGCCGAGAGCGTGGGCACCCCCGACGCGATGATGGGTCCCATCATCGTCGTCGACACCGTCGTCGGGTACGGGTGGATCGGCATCCTTCTGTTCTTCTCGGCCTCGCAGGAGCGGTTCGATCGGTGGATCGGCGCGCGCTCCGAGGCGATCGAGGAAGCGAACCGACGGCTGGCGGATCTCGACGCCGATCGCCGGCCGCTCTCGCTTCCCCGTGCCGCGATGATCGTCGGGCTCGGGTTCGCGGGGGCCCTCGTCGCCGTGTCGCTCGGGCAACGACTACCGCCGCTCGGATCGCCGACCATCATCAGCAACACGACCTGGGCGGTGCTCATCGTCGTGACCGGCGGTCTCGCCCTGTCGTTCACGCCGGTTCGGCGACTCGAGGCGGACGGGGCCTCGAAGATCGGGTACGCCGCGCTGTACCTGCTGCTGACCGCGATCGGGGCGCAGGCGGATCTCGCGGCCGTGGTCGAGGCGCCGGCCTTTCTCGCGGCGGGCATCGTGTGGCTCGGCGTCCATGCGGCCGTGCTGCTCTTCGCGGCGCGGTGGGTCAAGGCGCCACTCTTCTTCTTCGCCACCGGATCGGCCGCGAACGTGGGCGGCGCCGCCTCGGCGCCGGTGGTGGCCGGCGTCTACCACCCCGCGATGGCGCCCGTGGGTCTGCTGATGGCGGTCGGGGGGTACGTGCTGGGGATCTACGCGGCGCTCGGCTGCGCCTGGCTGCTCGGTCTCATCGGCGGGTGAGGGACGCCGGGCCTCCCGGCGACGCGTCTACCAGGTGGGGTCCTCGCGCAAGAGATCGGCGATCTCCTCGGCGGGCGCCGGACGCGCGAGAAAGAACCCCTGACCCGAGTCCACCCCGATCTCGCGCAACAATGCGAGCTGTTCTGCCGTCTCGATCCCTTCCGCGGTCACATCCATCTCGAGCTCCCGCGCGAGGGTAACGACCGTCCGTACGATCGCGTCGTCCTGCGAGTGCGCCCCGAGCCCGTCGACGAACAGCCGGTCGATCTTGAGCGAATCGGCCTCGATGTTCCGCAGGTACGCCAGCGACGAGTATCCCGTCCCGAAGTCGTCGATGGCGATCTGGAGACCCTTCGAACGGAGCTGCCCGATCCGCCCGGTGTCGCGCATCAACTCGCTCTCGGTGATCTCGATACGCAGATGTTCGGGCGCCGTATCGGTCTCGGCGAGGATCGACATGATCTCTCGCTCCAGATCGGGCTGCTCGAACTGCTTTGTCGACAGGTTGACCGCGACGACGAGATCGCGTTTCGACCCGACGATCTGCTGGAAGACCTTGAGCGCCTCGCAGGCGCGTCGCGTCACGAGGTAGCCCAGCGGCACGATCAGCCCCGTCTCCTCCGCCACCGGGATGAACTCGTCGGGCCCCACCAGACCGCGTGACGGGTGTCGCCAGCGCACGAGCGCCTCGAGCGCCGAGATCCGGCCCGTCGTGAGCGACACGATCGGCTGGTAGGTGTTGAACAGCTGCTCTCGATCGATCGCCTGGCGGAGGTCCGTCTCCATCGCCAGACGGCCGGTGGCGTCGGAGTCGACCTCCGGATCGAAGATGCGGTACTTTCCGGGTCCTTCGCTCTTGGCGCGGTACATGGCCACGTCGGCGTAGCGCAGCAGGTCCTCGGGGTCCTCCACCTCGGGCGAGCTGAAGGCGATGCCGACGCTCGCCGACACGTACATTTCCTGCCCGGAGAAGGTGAACGGCGGCTCGATCGCATCGAGAATCCGCTGCGCGACGATCTCCGCGTCGTCCTGCGAGATCCCGTATTCGAGGAGCACACCGAACTCGTCGCCGCCGAGCCGCGCCACCGTGTCGCCGTCGCGCAGGACGTCGGTCAGCCGACGCGCGACGGCCTGGATCAGCCGGTCGCCCGCCTCGTGCCCCATCGAGTCGTTGATGATCTTGAATCGGTCGAGGTCCATGAACATCACAGTGAGCTGCCCGCCGCTGCGCTTGGCGAGCGTCATCGCGTGCCGCAGGCGATCCAGAAACAGACTCCGGTTGGGGAGTCCCGTGAGCGGCTCGTGGAACGCCTGGTGCGACAGCTGGGCCTCGACCGCCTTCTGCTCGCTGATGTCGCGCGAGCTCGTCTGGATCTGGACGATCGCCCCGAGGTTGTCGTACAGCGGCCGCACCGACATCTCGAACCACGTATAGACGCCCGCGCTGTTTCTGAACCGGAGGCTGGTTCGCGTGTGCCGGCCCGTGCGCGCCGCCGCCATCGCCTGCTGGACCCCCTTCCAGTCCTCCGTCGTGCTGAGCTGGTAGGGGTCCCTCCCGACGAGCTCCTCCTGGGTATACCCGAGCAGCGTCGTACAGGAGGGGCTCACGTAGGTGAATGTGCCCTCGAGATCGTGTACGCCCACGAGGTCGCTCGAGTTGTTCGCCAGCATGCGATACAGGTGCTCCTGCCGGCTGAACTCCTCCTCGGTGGCCTTGATCCCGGTGACGTCCTGACCGACGCAGGCGAGCTGGCCACGCTGATCGTGCGGTACGTACGTCACGTTCCACAGAAAGGCCCGGTCATCGTCCCACGCCGGCTCGCCATCCACCTGCGGCGCCACGGGCGTCGCCTCGAAGCTCTTGCGCTCGCGCGTCTGGAGAACCGAGTGAAGCTGCTCTTCGACCCGGTCGCGGTTCTCGGGGTCGAAGAGCGATGGGAAGGAGGAGCGCAGCACGTCGTTGCGCTTCCGCGCGAGCTGGCGCTCGGCCTCCGGGTTCCATTCGAGGATCTTGAACTCGCCGCTCAGGAGGACCAGCGCGTTTGCGCTGCTGTTCACGAGCGACTCGAACCGCATCGGGTCGCCGTCGCCCTCGTCGTCGGCGGCGCGGCGGTTGCGGAGGACGAACAGATACCCACCCCGCACGCCAGAGATCGAGACATCGAGCGGGACGACGTCCCCTTTCCCGGTCTTTCCGCGTAGCGACCCCACCCAGCGCCCCGACTTCTTGAGCGTCGGGATCACCTGCGTCTCCATGCGCTGCGTGTCGGAGTCGGCGATGAGCGCCCGCCAGGTCTTCCCGAACAGCGCGCTCGGCTCGCCGTACCCGAACAGGGCGGCGCTCGCGGGGTTCGCGTAGAGACAGCGATCGCCGCTGCCCGTCAGGATGAGGGCGTCACCGGCGGCCTCGACCGCATCCATGCGGGCCTGGAGCTGGCGCGCCCCCGCCGCGGTCTCGCTGGCCCGCGCGGAGGTGGTGCGGAGTCGAGCGATGAGCAGGACCACGGCCGCGATCAGCGCCACGATCAGGCTCAGCTCGACGATGTTCTCCCCCAACCAGCCCAGCACCTCGCCCATCCCGGACCTCTCGCACCATTCGCTCTATCGCTCGACGACGATGTCGCGCGTCGAGGAAACGCTGCCGATCCGTGCACTCTGCACCTGCAGCGTCAGCCTGTATTCCCCATCGGCCAGGTCGGGAAGATCGAGCCGCACCGCGCGCGGCTTCTCACCTCCGTCGGCGACCTCGCTCCAACGTACACCGGTCCGCTCGATCCCGCGATCCGCTAAACCGGTCCATTCCAATGCCTTACGCAAGAAGCTCTTGTTCTCGCGTGAGAGCGTCAGCGTGACGCTCATGGGGTCCGCCGGACCGTACCACTCCCAGAAGACCACGACCGGCTCGCCGGGCCGGGCCCGCGTGTGTGGCCGAACGTACGGCAACGTTGCATCGAGCGTGCCGGGAACCGTCTCGTCGGGATCGAGCAAGAGGAGGTCCGACAGCCACTTCCCGGGCTGGGGCGCCCTGACGCGAACCCGGGATCCGCCGTCCCCCTCCGGACATCGCGACTCGAGCCCGATCAGCTCCGCCACCTCGTGACCGGGCTCGCGGACCACGACACCCCGGTCGCGGGCGCTCGCGATCGCCAGGACGCCGGTGGGTCCGGATACCACCAGCGATGTCTCCGACGGACACGCCACCGTGTCGGAACGCGCGACGGCACCTACGAAGGCGAGCCCCGCCCCTCTCCGGAACGCGGCCAGCTGGTGCTCGGGACGGGTCTCGATCGGACCGCCGGGTAGGCTCCACGTGGCTCGGGGTCTCTCCTCGTCGAGCTCCCAACCCGGATGGCCCAGGATGTCCGACGCGGCGAAACGCTGCGCCCGGGGAGCGCGGTGCGCCTCGACGGATCGCTCGGTCCTCACGCCGGGAATCCGGCGCCACGCCAGGTCCCACCCCGCCGGCCACCCGTACCGCATGGTCAGCTCTTC
>JAWWCR010000036.1:0-32255 GCA_033720355.1 Gemmatimonadota bacterium | reverse complement strand
GTCCTGGATGTTGCCCGAGAGGATCACCGAGCTCCCGACCGCCGTAACGCGGATATTCTCCGACGGGAACAGCGCCTGGAACTCGCGCTCCAGCGACGGAGCGTCGAGCGTCACCCGGATCGTGTAGCTCGCGCGGGTGCCCGCGGTCGTCCAGATAAAGAGCGTCGTCGACCCGGGGCCCTCTCCGTTGACGAGCACTTCGGTCGGCCCCGCCGTCGTAGCCGTCGCCACGCTCGGGTCCCCGATCGCGATTCGCGTCAGCGTGCCGCCGCCCGGAATGACGGTCGAGTTCCCGACGGCGAGAACGATCTCCTGTGGCGTCTGGGCCGACGCGCTCCCGGCCAGCGCCAGACACGCGAAGGCGAGCATCGTACCGAGCCGGAGCGCGCGCGCGCGCCTCGTCATCCGCATCCCCATCATCCTCACCTCTCCTAATGAACGAGTCCGTATCCCGGTCGTCTTAGTTGCCGCCCGATCCCGAAACGGTTTCGGTGCTCTTCTCGGTGCCGCTGATGATCTGGACGGAGACACCCGCCGGACGCCGCACCACCGCGCCCGTGTTCGTCGTGGCCCTGCGTCCGCCGATCAGCTCGCGCGGCCGGATCCCCTCGGTGTCGACGGTGTCGCGGTCGAGCGGGTTCCGGATGACGAGGCGGATGAAGCCCTTCTCCTCGGCCAGCGTGAGCCGCTCGCTCTGCTCGGGGTCGACGTGCAGCGTCACGACGGTGACCTGCGTCGCCTGGTTCTTGTCGTCCACCTCGACGAGCTGTCCGATGCGCAGCACCTCGACATCCTGGAGGACGATCTGGGTGATCGGCTCCGTCATGTTCGCGCCCTGGTCGAAGGTCACGAGCACGTCGACCCGCTGCCCCTCGTGCATCCAGCCGGCCACGCCCGAGACGTCGTCGACGCGGACCGCCGTGGCCCGCATCCCCGGGGCGACGGCGAGCTCGATGCCGTAGCCGCCTTCGGCGCCGCTGATCTTGCTGAAGAGAAGCGGCTCGTTCATGTGGACCGCCGCGATCAAGCCGCGACCCACGACCTCCGACGGATCGCGCGCGAAGCCGTCGGGCACGGCGCCGGCGGGTCACTCGACCACCCGCATGTCCTCCTGTTGGAGGAGGTGGCCGACCGGCAGGTCGCGTGCGGCGATCATGACGCCGACGGTCGAGACCTCGGCGGCCTGGATCGGCGCGGCCGTGGGCTGGCGGAGGAAGCGGAAGGCGAGGTACGCCGCCAGCAACCCGGACACCAGGGCCAGGAAAAGGATCACACCCACACGATTTCGCATCATCCGCCTCTCGATCTTCGCGGTTTTTCCTGGGGGCCTGCCGGCCGCCCGGCGCTACCGTCCTCGCACACTCACTCGGTCCGCATGATCGCTCTGCTGTCGAGCGAGATCGTCCCGTATCCCGTCCCGCAGCCCGCGCACATCAGGTTCAGCACGGGGCCAAGAACAACGAACGAATGCTGGTACTGAAGGAACACCTCGAACCGGTTCCCGACCCGGAGCCCGCCGCAATGACCGTTCAGCGTCGGCTGTACCCCGCTCGGATCCGTGCACGTCATCGTCATCGAGCGATTCGCGAGGGTGAGGTTCGCAGCAACGAGCAGCGAGTCCACGCGGTCGATGATCTCCTGGGTGTTCGTATTCGGCGTGACGCCCAGCCGGGCGCCCTCGCGCGCGACGTTCGTGACGATCTGGTAGGTGCGCCATGCCGTCGCGAACTCGATGATCCCGAAGACGATCACGAGCAGGATCGGCAGGGCCAGCACGAACTCCACCAGCGCCTGACCGCGGTCATCCGGCACCCGCCGCCGGCGCGCGCGAACCCCCGCACCGATCCCGAGTCTGCGTCTCATAAGCCTCATGCGAGCCATCCTGCGAGCGTTGCCGTCAGGGACCAATCGGGGTTCGCCCCGTAGACGAACCACGCGGTCAGAGCTCCGGCGGCAATCGCGACCCCGTAGGGCACCGTGAGTACACCGGGGGTGTCCAGCGTCACCGCCGACTTCGACTCCTCGCCACCCTTCCACCCCGTGAACATCCCCCGCCCCATCGTCGAGAAGATCGCGCGCAGGTTGATCGCCGTCTGACCGATCGCGCGATTCTTCAGAATCACGAGGATCGCCATGACACCGCCCACAAGCGACATAACGAGGAGGGCGAACCACAGGTCGCGCGGCCCCAGAAAGGCGCCGACGGCCGTGAGAAGCTTCACGTCGCCGCCGCCGAGACCACCGACCAGGAAGAACGGAAGCGCGAGACCGAAGGCCAGCAACGCACCGAGCAGGCCGCCGCCGAGGGCGTCGAGCCCCTGGGGTGCCCTGAGGACGAGGGCTGCCGCGAGGGCTCCCACCGTCAGCGCGTTCGGGATCCTGCGCTCGCGGACGTCGAACCATACGGCTCCGACAGCCACGAGACTGAGCGCGATCCCTGTAAGAATGGTCCACATCGGTCCGTCTCGTCCCCCCCGATTCCACCCTCCGATACGGCCACAGGCCAAACGGCCGGACGGCCGTATCAACAAAGACCCGATGCTACCCCGGAAGCCCCCCGGAGTTCATCGGGTGTGGAGGGACCGAAGCCCGGATTTGCGGGCCCCGATCCCCCGATCCCGAGCTCCCGGGCTCAGGAGCCGGCGCCAGCGTTGTTCAGCGAAGTCGCCGCGTTGCTGAACGCCCCGTTGATACCGGTCGCGAGGACCGTCATGCCGGCCGTGATCGCGAGCGCGATGAGCACCACCAGGAGAACGTACTCGGTGGCATCCTGACCGGACTCGTCCCGCCAAAGCTGATTGAGGAACCGCTTCATTTTCCCACTCCCCGCTGTTCGGGCAATGACTCTGCTGGATCGCCCGCGTGACGATCCTCTACTTCACACGGTCACGGCTCCGAACCGTCGTGCTGGAACCGTTGTCGCGCCGTGGAAATGAAGGATCCGTGCCAGCCGCCGTCAGGCGCCTCCTCCACCCTCGCCGGTTCCCCGCGGATCGGGATTCCCCTTGTCGGATATGGCCTTACGGCGACAGGGGATTCCACCTCCAGAGGGGAGAACCCCAGCACCGGTGCGTGCCCCGATCCACACATCTGTCGGGATTCGGCACCGAGTGTTGGTTCTGTACGACAGATGCATTCTAAGCGAAAGCCTTCCATGAAGATAGCCTGCACGCGCCCCCGTCCGCAGGCGGGCGCCGGCGCGCAGTTGTCGCAGCGACGCCACCGCCGCCGCGTCGACCCCTCCGACGAGCCGGCGAGCCGGGGGAACCGCGGTGATCTTGGCGGTACGCGAGTCCCCGGGATTTCCTACGGGACGCACATGCCGACTCCGCTCGAGGGGACGTCGGGAGGCGTCGCCGAGCGGATGGCGTCGGCCAGCGAGCTGCCGGTCCGCGCGAAGATGGCCGCCGTTTCGTCCTCGTAGACGGTCTGCCACCCGGGCTCCAGCTCGAGCAGCTGGACGGTCGGCCACGTGGTCGAGAAGAGGACCAGGTCCGTCTCGGGCCTGTCGATCACCTGGCGCCACCCCTCCACGCCGTGCTGGAAACGGAGGTACTCGGTGTAGATGGTGTCGGGGTAAACGGTCTCGCGTCGGCCGTCCATCCCGACCCGCACGTCGGGAAGGTGCCAGATCACGTACTCGCCCCAGTCGAAGTACGTCGCGACGTTTCCACGCACCTCTGCCTGCCGGAGGACTTCGACGGCCCTCACGGGGAAGGGGATCGCGCGGCGGGGGTCGATCCGAATGCATGTGAGATCGCGTACGCCGAGACCGATCAGGGCGGTGCCGGCGAGCAGCGTGACGCCGCCCACCAGGATCATGTCGCGTCGCCCGGCGGTCTGGGGTGCCGACTCCCGTCGCCAGACGATCGCGAGATCGCCGGCGATCAGAATGGGGAGGGCGATGGCGAAGAGCTGGACGTGGCGAACGGCGGAGAGCGGCAGAAGCACGACCGTGGCGAGCAGGGCGAGGCGTGTCGGGCGTTTCGGCTCCGGGCTGCGCGCGACCGTGACGGCGGCGAAGACCGTCAGGACGACCCAGATGACCCCGGTCGCCGAGCCCACGTCGATGGGCTGCCACTCGATGATGTCGGGTCGCGGGACCGTGGCGGTCTCGAGGAGAAACCGCGGGAGTCCCCACCCGTAGGGGTTGGCGAGCAGGGCGAGCGCGCACGCCAGCCCGGTCGTTGCCGGGCGTGCGAGCGCGCGCAGCGACTCCACCCGCCGCTCCGATGTCCAGGCTTCGAAGACGCGGGCGAGACCCCAGACGCCCATCACCCCGACCCCTGCCAGCACGCCGCCGTGGAAGTTGATCCACACGGCGAGGATCACCGGCAGCGCCAGCAGCCAGCGGTCGTCTCCGTCGTCGATCCGAGAGAGGGCCAGCACGGTCAGGCAGAAGAAGAGGAACGAGAACATCTGCGGCCGGACGGTCGTGAACCCCGGGATCATGAGAAAGATCGCGGCGACCAGCAGGAGCCCGGCGCGGAGCGGGTCCGACCCCTTGCCGATCAGGTAGCGGTAGATGATCGCGACGGTCGCGAGCGCGACCGCGAGCTTGAGACAGGTCAGCGCGACGGGGCCGCCCAGGTCGTACAGAAACCCGAACGCCACCTCCGAGAGCACCTCGTGGTTGATCCACGGGTGATCGCCCGAGAGATACGAGAACGGGTCTTCGCGCTCGAGACCGAGCGCGAGGGTGCGGCGGCCGAAGAGGATATGGCCCCACAGGTCGGGGTCCGCCACCGCCGGAGCAAGCAGCTTCCACGCCGCGGCGAGCGTGATGAACGCCGTCACCCTCGACCACCACCGTACCGTCATCCCACTCCCCGTGCGCGTGAACGAGCGAAGAAACCCGACGCGTCGCGATGCGCGTGCAAGAACCTTGCAGGGCGAGCGACGGACGTCCACCATCGGTTGAGCGGCGCCGGGAACGCCGGCGCTCCGCCCGGTGCCGAAACAGGCCCTGTATGAACCGCGCGGTCGAGCAACTCCTGGACATCCGGTCAGAGGACGGGGGCTTCGGTCCCTACCCCGGGTCGGATTCCCGCACCGAAGCGAGCGCCGTCGCCGCGCTCGCGCTGCTGAGGGCCGGCGGGCCGGACGCCGCCGAGCGAGCGGCTGCCGCGATCGGGTGGCTCGAGGCGCGACAGCTCGCCTCGGGCGCGTGGCCGCTCGGACCCGGACAGGACACGCCGCACTGGAGCACCAGTCTCGCGGTGCTCGCGCTCGCCTATGCCGAAACCGGCGATCCCGCCGCCCTCGCCGTCGGCGCCCGCTGGCTCCTCGAGGAGGAGGGAAGAGGCCAGCCCTGGTGGGTCAGCGTGCTCTACCGGCTGTTCCCGGAACGCCGCAACGTGGCGCTCGACGCCAATCTGATCGGGTGGCCGTGGGCCAGCGGGACGTTCAGCTGGGTCGAGCCGACCTCGTACGCGCTCCTCGCCCTCAAACGGGTCCCCGCCGCCGATGCCGACAGAGCGGCGGCCCGGATCTCGGAGGCCGAGGGGCTTCTCGCGGATCGGGCATGCGTCGGAGGGGGGTGGAACTACGGGAACCGAACCGTCCTCGGCGAGGATCTGTGGCCGTACCCCGACACGACGGCGGCCGCGCTGTTCGCGCTCGCCGATCGTGCGGACTTGCCCGAGGTCGCGGCGGCGCTCGACGTCCTCCCGGAGATGGCCCTCGAGACCGGGTCGATCCTCGCGCTCGGGATGGCGGCGCTGGCGCTCGCCATGCACGGCCGCGACGCCAACGCCCTGCGCGAGCGACTCGACGAGGCGCTCGCCGCGTGGGAGTCGGGAGAGATCAGGGCCCTCGCGTGGGCGGCCCTCGGACTGGCCGATACGCCGAACCCGCTGGAGATTCCCGTTGGCTGATCGTCGAGGGTTCCTGAGGACGGTCGCCGGTGGGACCGCGGCGGCCGCACTGGCGTGCGGTGACCGCCGCCCGTGGACGGACGCCGCGGTCCGGAAGCCCCCGCGCTCGCCCGTCGCCGTCCTCCCGGCGCCGGACTACGACGAGACGCGGCTGGTGGAGGTGGTGCGGCGCGGTATCGGGCTCTTCGACCTGGCGGTTTCCGGGCGGCGCGTCGTGCTCAAACCGAACCTCGTCGAGTTCGATCCCCGGGGCGTCATCAACACGCACCCGAACCTGATCGCGGCCGCGGTCGAGGCGTTCAGGCTCGAGGGCGCCGCGGACGTGGTGATCGCGGAGGGGCCCGGGCACCGCCGGGACAACGAGTACCTCATCGAGGCGTCGGGTCTGGGCGAGCGCCTCCGCGACACCGGTGCGACATTCGTCGATCTGAACCACGACCGGGTGAGACGCATCGAGCTCGCGACGCGCTTCACCGACCTCGGGCACCTGTACCTGCCCGTGACCGTGCTCGACGCGGATCTGTTCGTCTCCATGCCCAAGCTGAAGACGCACCACTGGGCCGGCGTGACGCTCTCGATGAAGAACATGTTCGGGATCATCCCGGGCGCGCTCTACGGGTGGCCGAAGAACGTCCTCCACTGGGCGGGAATCGAGCAGAGCATCCTCGACATCAACGCGGCGCTGACCGTGCCCCGCTTCAACATCGTGGACGGCGTGCTCGGGATGGAGGGAAATGGCCCGATTCAGGGCGAAGCGCGCGACGTCGGGGTGCTCGTCTTCGGCGAGGACCCCGTGGCCGTCGACGCCGCGGGCGCCGGGCTGATGGGCTTCGATCCCCTCAGGATCGGCTATCTTTCGCAGGCGGACGCGTTTCTGGGGAACGCGGGGCAGGACCTCATGGACGAGCGCGGCGAGCCGCTTTCGCGGTTCAGGACCGATTTTCGCGTTCTCCCCCAGTTCGAGGAGATGAAGATCGACCCTTCTCCGGCAGAGGCCCCGGGGTCGGTGGCCGGATCGTCGGCGTGACGCGGCGGGAGAGAGACGCGTCGTCGGGGGTGGAGCGCCACTTTCGGCGCCTGACCGGGTACGAAGGTTCGTGTGGGTCCGCGGGGGGCGGGCCCGGGAGCGGAGGGTGACGCGATGACGACCTTGTTCTTCGGTGACATGCTGCCGCCGCCGCGCAGAAAGGGCGAGCGCAACGAGCACGTGCTGGTGGGGACGGCGTCCCCTGTCCAGCTCGACGTCCGTCCCATCGAGCACCACCTGACACCCGAGGGCTCCATCTGTATCGGCACCTTTCACGAGGGACGCCCGATCGGGCGCTGTGCCATCCCGGCCGAGAGCGTCGAGGATTTTCTCGAGATGGATCTGTTCGACGAGCCGGTCTCGCTGGCGCTGAACGTCCGCCAGGGCGGTCCCGGTGTGGAGGGCAGCCTTCTGGCGCTCGTCCCCATGGACCGGGCGAGAGAGGACATCGAGGGCGACGGCGAGGAACCGTGGCGCACCAGCGTCCCGGGGGCTTCCTACGACCTCGAGTCGGGCGAGGAGGAAGAGCTCGCCGAGGACGGACAGCTCGTCGGGATCTTCCTCGGCGAGGTCGTGCGGTTCGGAGGGGATCGCAAGAACAAGGAGTCGCTCTTGCGCGAGGCGGCCGACATGCTCGCGGGCGTCATCCGGGGGCAGGTGGGTAGCGTCGTCGACCGCGTGATCGAGGACCTCACGACCCAGCCGGGGGGTTGACCCCCGCGTGACGCCGACGGTCGAGCGGTGCGGCTGGCCGGGGTCCGACCCGGGGATGGTCGCCTACCACGACACGGAGTGGGGCGTACCCGTACGTGAAGACCGACGGCACTTCGAGTTCCTCGTTCTCGACGCCTTCCAGGCCGGACTGTCCTGGGCGATCATCCTTCGCAAACGCGACGGGTTTCGGGCCGCGTTCGCCGGGTTCGATCCGGAGCGGGTGGCCCGGTTCGGCCCGGCGGACGTAGAGCGTCTGCGGGCCGACGCGGCGATCGTTCGAAACCGCCAGAAGATCGACGCCACCATCTCCAACGCCCGCGCCTTCCTCGAGGTTCGGGACGAGTTCGGCTCGTTCGACGACTACATCTGGCGCTTCGTCGATGGCCGGACGATCCGGAACCGGTGGTCATCGCTCGCCGAGATCCCGGCGAAGACGACCGAGTCCGAGGCGATGAGCGCCGATCTCAGGTCGCGGGGGTTCGGTTTCGTCGGGCCGACCATCTGCTACGCCTACATGCAGGCCGCCGGGCTGGTGAACGACCACGTGGCCGAATGCTTCCGGTATCCGGAGATCGAGGAGCTGGCGCGGTAGCGGGATCTCTCAGCCCGCGGCGCCCGCGTTCAGACAGACTTCGGCACCCGGTCGGCACACGCAGGGCCCGGACGCGAGCGCCTCTCCCTCTTTCCACGACGCATCGACGAGATCGGCCAGCACCCGAATCAGGCGAGGGTCGTCGTGCGGGATCGGCACGCGGATGAACGTCAGTCCGGCCCCTTCCGCCGCCTCCCGGAGATCGTGATCGAGCTCCACGAGCGTCTCGGACTGCTCGTGGACGAAGCTCGCTGCGTCGACCACGACCGTGGAACGGCTGCCGGCGAGGTCCGCGATCGCGTCATCGATCGACGGGGCCGTCCATTCGATGCCGCGGTTGGCGTGATTCTGGTATCCGAGCGTATACCTCTCGACCCCGAGCTCGCGTGCGACTCTCGCGCACACGTCCTCGACGTATTCCACGTAGCGGCTTCCCGCGCGGACGTACTCGATGGGGGTGCCGTGCGCGCTGAACACCAGCTCGACGGCATCTTCGCCCGGGCGGACACCGGCCTCGACCGCGGTGTCGGCGATCGCCGCCGCGCGGAGCGCGATGTATGCGGGGTGCCGGTGCCACCCCGAGACCTCCGCCACGCCCGGGCTCCAGTCGAGGTCGTAGAGGGTCTGCTCGACGCGACGGAGGGAGGCGACCGTCGTGGACGGACCACAAAGGGGATACACCGGAAGCACCGTGAGCGACGTCACGCCGCTGTCGCGGAGCATCGACAGGGCCGCGCCGATCGACGGCTCGGTGAACTGCATCCCGCACTCGACCGCGGCCGGGCGCCCCCGCGACGCGAGCTCGGTGGCGAGCGCCCGCGCCTGGGTCGCGGCCTGCGCGTGCAGGGGGGATCCCCCGATCTTCTCGTAGTCGGCCAGGAGACCCGGAGCCCGCCGGCGTGCCAGCTCGGCGCTTCGCGCCCGGGCGCCCTCGACGCCGCCATGCGCCTCGAGGTCCGCGTTCGCGAAGAAGATGCGCTCCAGAAAGGCCTCGACGGCCCCGGGGTCCGGAGTCTCGGGCTCGCCGAAGTTGACGAGCAAGACACCCCGGCGCTCATCGTGGGTCTTCATCGCGCCGAAGCTAGCGTCTGTCGCGCGGCGACGCATCGCGCGGGGGCGAGGACCGCCCGGCTTGCCGCAACGGGCGGCCGGATCGAACGTACTCGCCGTTTCCGGGCGCGATGGCCCGGCCGTCCCCCAGTTGCTCGGGAGGCACATGCGCGTCGGAATCGTCGGCGGAGGCATCACCGGACTCGCCCTGGGGCACGCCCTCACGCGGGCGGGGATCGACTGGCGGCTCTTCGAGCGGTCCGGCCGGCCGGGCGGAGTCATCCGATCCCGCACGATCGAGGGTCGGGTGTTCGAGCTCGGCGCGCAGCGGACCCGGATGGTCGAGCCGGTGCGCCGGCTGGTGTCGGCGCTCGGTCTCGACGATCGTGTCGTCGAGGCGCGTCCGGGTCTCCGGCTCCACATTCTGGCGCGCGGTACGCTCAGGGCCGTCCCGACCGCGCCGGGCGCGCTCCTGCGGGCGGATCTGCTCACGGTCACCGGACGGCTTCGGGTCGCGCTCGAGCCGCTGACCGGCGGGTTGAGACCCGACGAGACCGTCGCCGGGTACTTTCGCAGGAAGGCTGGGGACGAGGCGTACCGCTGTCTGTTCGGGCCGCTGATCTCGGCGACGTTCGCGTCGGATCCCGCGGCGATGCCCGCGCGTCACGCTCTCCCCATGATCCTCGAGCCGCTCGGCGTACGGCGGAGCCTGCTGGCCGCCGCGCGTCGCTGGACGCCCGCCGGAGCAGTCGCCTGCACTTTTCGCGAGGGGATGGAGGAGCTGACCGGCGCGCTCGCCCGACGGTACGCCGATCGGATCGCCCTCTCCAGCGCGGTCGTCGCGGTCGCTCCGGCCGAGGGGGGTTTGCGGCTCGAGCTCGAGAGCGGGGTCGACGAGGTCTTCGACCGGGCCGTCCTCACGACGCCGGCCCCGACCGCCGCACGGCTGCTCTCCGGGTGCGCTCCCGTGGCTGCCGACAGGCTGGCGCGGCTCACGTACAACGAGGTCGTGGTAGTCGGTCTCGCCGCCGATGTCCCCCACGAGGGCTTCGGCTTCCAGACCGCCCTCGGCTCTTCGTGGCGCACCCGCGGCGTCACGTGGTCCGGCTCGGTGTTCGGGCGGCGAGGGGTGTGCGCGGCCTATCTCGGTGGCGGTCTCGATCCGGAAATCGCTCGATGGTCGGACGACGAGGTGGCCGCCTGCGCGGCCCGCGAGTTCGAGGAGATCCACGGGGTGTCGGCCGAGCCGATGGCCGTCGCGCGACCCTCGCTACCCGCCTACGACAGTTCGTGGGACGGGCTGGCGGGGCCGGATCTCCCGCAGGGCCTCTCGCTGCTGGTGAACTACATGGGCCGACTCGGAATATCGGCCCGGATCGCTCAGGCCGATGCGTGGGCCGAGTCGCTCGCGCGGGAGATCTCGGCGGAGTAGTCGCGGACGCGTTCGACGATCGCCCGGATGACCGCCACGTCCGATTCGGGGGACAGCCCGTGTCCGACGTTGAAGATGTGTCCCGGTCGTCCGCCGGCCCGTCGCAGCACCTCCTCCGTCTCGGCCAGGGCGGGCTCCTCACCCGCGAGGATCGTGGCCGGATCCAGATTCCCCTGGATCGCGCGGTCCTCGCCGATCTCCGCCCACGCTCGGTCGAGCGGCAGACGCCAGTCCACGCCCACCGCGTCGCCGCCGGCTGCGGCCACGTGCGGCAGGAGCGCCGGGTTGCCGATCGCGAAGTTGATGGTCGGCACGCCCGCCTCCCGAAGCGTCGCGAGGATCCGCGCGGTATACGGGGCCACTCGCGTCCGGTACGTATCGGGCGACAGGACGCCGGCCCACGAGTCGAACAGCTGGATCGCGCCCGCACCCGCCTCGTGCTGGGCCACCGCGAAACGCGCGAGGTGGTCGGCCCAGAACGATGCCAGGCGATCCCACAGCTCGGGGCGCTCGAGGATGAACGCCCGAAGCGTCGCGAGACGGGTCTGTCTCGAGCCGCGAACCAGATACGAGCACAGCGTGAAGGGAGCCCCGACGAACCCCAGCACGGGGATCGGGTGACGGGTCGACACGAGCCGGATCGCTTCGAGCACGTAGTCGAGCTCTCGCTCGGGGTCGAACGTCCGCAGCCGATCGACGTCGGCCGGGCCGGTCCAGGGCTCGAGAACCACGGGACCGACGCCGGGTCGCAATTCGACCGACAGACCGGCGGCCTCGAAGGGCGTCGAGAGATCCTTGAAAAGGACGAGCCCGTCGACCGCGAAGTACTCCAGGGGAAGCTCGGTGACGCGGGCGGCGCGCTCGGGGTCGCGAACCAGCTCGATGAACCCGATGTCGCGGCGGATCTCGCGGTACGCCGGGAGACAGCGGCCGGCCTGGCGCATGAACCACACCGGTGTTCGCTCGACCGGCTCGCGCCGGAGGGCCTTCAGCAGCAGATCGCTCATCGGCTGGATGTATCGAGCCGTCGACCGGCTGACAAACGTGCGGGAGCTGCGGGGTGCGCGGCGGAGTGGAGTTTCGCCGACGCCACGCTAGGTTGCGCCGAGCGTGGACGTCGCCCCCGGGTGGGGCGGCGCCGGCGCGCTTCCGGGAAAGAGCCCGCCGAAAACATCGAGGAGAGTCCATGAGTCGAATCCCGCGTCTGTCCGCCGGTCGTACGATCGCCCTGACATGTCTGATGGGTTTCGCGTTCCCCACCATGTCGGTGGCGCAGGAGGCCGAATCCTACGACGTGATCCTGCGTGGCGGCCGGGTGCTCGACGGCACCGGGAACCCGTGGTTTCGCGCCGACGTGGGCGTGCGGGGCGACCGCATCGTCGCCGTGGGCGATCTGTCCGGGGCAGGGGCCGCCCGGGTGATCGATCTCGGAGGCCGGACGGTGGTGCCCGGGTTCATCGACATCCATTCGCACGCGGACGAGGGGCTCGGAGCCGCGGGCGCGCCCGGGACGACCGGCGCGCGGCGGAGGGCCGCGCCCAACCTCGTCGCGCAGGGCGTCACGACCGTCGTGGTCAATCAGGACGGGCGCTCGCCCTGGCCGATCGCCGACCAGCGCGACCGGTACGTCGAGGCGGGGATCGGGCCCAACGCCGCCCTCATGATCGGGCACGGCGCGGTGCGCCAGCTCGCCATGGGTGACGACTTCCGACGGACGGCCACCCAGGCCGAGGTGTCCCGGATGCGCGAGCTGATCCGGGAGGGCATGTCGCAGGGGGCATACGGTTTGAGCGCGGGACTCGAGTACGTGCCGGGCCGGTGGAGCGAGACCTCCGAGGTGATCGCCCTCGTCGAGGAGGTGGGGGCGGCCGGCGGGATCTACGTCGTCCACGAGCGCAGCTCGGGGATGACCCCGATGTGGTTCTGGCCGAGCGTCGACGACCCGGGCCCTCCGACGATGATCGACACGATTCTCGAGGACATCGAGGTCGCCGAGACGACGGGCGTCACCACGGTCGCGACGCACATCAAGGCACGGGGCGCCGACTTCTGGGGCGCGAGTCGGGTCATGATCCAGCTCATCGACAGGGCGCGGGATCGCGGCGTGCCGATCTGGGCCGACTCCTATCCGTACAACACGACGGGCAGCGACGGCAGCACGGTCCTCATCCCGGGGTGGCTCCTCCAGGAGGCCCGGCGCGAGGAGCGGGGTCAGGGTGAGCGTCCCGACTACGGCGGCGCGCTCGAGACCGCCCTCGCCGATCGGGCGACTGCCGAACGTCTTCGGACCGACATCGACCACGAGATCGGTCGTCGCGGCGGTCCGGAGAACCTCGTCGTCATGGACCATCCCGACGAGGAGCTCGTCGGACGGACGCTCGCCGAGCTGTCTGCCCTCAACGGCCTGGAGTCGGTCGAGATGGCGATCCGGCTCCAGCTGGATGGCGACCGCGGGAGACCCGGTGGGGCCCGTCTCCGCGGCTTCTCGCTCTCGGAGATGGATGTGGGCGCTTTCGCGGGGAAGGACTGGCTCATCACGGCGTCCGATGCCGGCATCGCGCTTCCGGGCGATCCGCCGGTGCACGCCCGGTACTACGGGACGTTTCCGCGGAAGATCAGACGCTACGCCATGGAACAGGAGCTTCTGTCGGTGGAGGACGCGGTTCGCTCGATGACGAGCCTCCCGGCCCAGGTGATGGGGATGCGGGACCGGGGAGCGATCCGCGAGGGCATGGTCGCCGACATCGCGGTGATCGACCTGACTCGTATCGCCGACACCGCGACGTTCTTCGAGCCGCACCAGTACGCCGAAGGTGTCGACTACGTGCTCGTGAACGGAGAGTTCGTCGTCGACGACGGGGAACTCACGCATGCTCTGCCGGGTCGCATCCTCACACCCGCGGACAACCCGCGGAACGCGAGGGCCGTGTCCGGCGGCTGAACGGGCGCCCCGGAGCGACAGGACGCAATGTTTTCTGCAAGCGAATCCGCTCCTATGCAAAAAGTGTCGAGGCGGAACGCGCGAGCAGCCGCGTCGAACAGTCTCCAACTCGTTGTATGACAACGGGTTGGGTGGTGCCGTGCCGGGGGTCGGCACGGTGAACGCTTTTTGCACGTGGCGGGTGCAATCAGATCACGGTATCACTGCACCTGGAGCCACGAGGTCCGATGTTCAACGGAAAGAGAGATTCGGACGGAACGCGGATCAAAGACCTGCTGACGGAGCTCCGGAGTCTGGCGCTTCAGAACCCAGGTGACCCGCAACTGCGCAGCCACCTGTCACGCGGCCTGTTCAGCGCGCTGACGCACGTGACCGAGGCCGAGGAACAGGGCGAGAGGGAGCGGATCGTCCAGGAGCTTCGCGACCTCGCCGGGCAGCACCCCGAGGACGATGTGGTGCGGAGCAACCTCGCCCGGGCCCTCTTCAACACGCTCAACGTCGCGCACTCCGCGGGCGATCCGGGCGGTCGCGAGGCGGCGCTGCAGGAGCTGCGTTCGCTGGCCGCGGAGCATCCGCAAGACGAGACCGTGCAGGAGCACCTCGCCAAGGCCCTCTTCAACGCCATGAACTACGCGAAGGCGAGCGAGGACCACGAGACGCGCGACGCGCTGCTCGAGGAGCTGCGCGGTGTCAACGAGGGAGCCGGCGGGCGGCAGGCCACCAGACTCCGGCTCGCGAAGGGGCTGTTCAATGGCGTGAGCCACGCGATCGAAGAGGGGCGTATCGAGCGTGCGCGAGAGCTGGTCGGCGAGCTTCGCCGGCTTACATCCGACCACGAGGATGATCCGGAGGTGCGCGAGCGGCTGTCGAAGGGGCTCGCTTCGCTCCTCCACGCGACCTGCATGTCGGAGGACACCTCCGATGCGGACGCGCTCCTGAACGAACTGCGGCAGATGGCGGGCGCCCACCCCGAGCAACTCGTGCTCAGGGAGAGCCTCGCCATGGGACTGTCGGATACTCTACAGCTGATGGGCGAGGAGGGCGACCGGGGGCAGCGGGCGGATCTTCTCGATGAGCTGCGTAACCTCGCGACCGACCATCCGGACGCGGAGAGCATTCGAGCACGACTGGCGTCGGGCATCGCCAACGAGCTGAGCATGGCGGCCCACCAGAACTAGAACGACCGTTCCAGGCGGAGCGGTCCCTCACGCAGCGACGCGGAAGGCCGTGTCCGGCATTCGCCGGGCGCGGCCGCGTCGTTTTGGACGCCCCCCCGGTCGGTTCGTTTCTGGAAACAGTGTCGACCTTCTGCAAACGAGTACCAGCCCCGGTGCGACGGTCCGGCGCCGCAGCGGTGCGCCCGGGCTCTGCAAGACGCTGCCCTTACCCGGGTTGCGCCACGTCCGCTTTCGCCGGCTCGCATGGGTACGGCGCTTGCGCTTCTCTGCGAGCGACGGCCGTCGCCCCTCTCTTCGGCGGTCGGGTGGGACCGGGAAGGTTCCGTGCGTTCTAGCGAGATGAAGACCCAGGGTGGATCCCACTGCCGTTTACCGGTCGAGGCCCGCAGGCACCTCGCCGGCTGGGAGCTAGGACGTGCGGGCCTTCTCTTCTTGTTCCGAAACCCGCGGTGGACCGGAGAGCGACCGAGCACGGGCTTTCCCGCCTCGTCCCCGGGCGTTCTCTTCACGGCATGATGCTTCGTCGACCCGGCCCGATCGGGCTCACCCTCCTCGCGGCGCTCGCGGCGTGCTCGCCGTCCGATTCCGACCCGCTGACGACCGACGCGGTCGTCGGCGCCCTCGCGCCCACTACCCGGTTCGCGACCCTCGATGGCGATACGGCGTCGATCGCGGATCTCGCCGGCAGGGTGGCGGTGGTCAACTTCTGGGGGACCTGGTGTGTGCCCTGTCGGCGCGAGATCCCCGAGCTTGTCGCTCTCGACGACGCCTACCGGAGTCGGGGCGTGGAGATCGTCGGCGTGGCCGTGGAGTCGGGCGAGCCCGACGACATCCGGTCGTTCATGAGCGAGTTCGGCGCGACGTATCGCCTCTGGATGACCGACACCGCGACGGCGCTCTCGGCGTTCGAGGCCGTCGGGTATCCGTTCACGCTCGTGGTCGATCGCGAGGGCCGGGTGGTCGAGGCGTATCTCGGCCCGCAGAGCTACGAGACTCTCGCGACCCGGATCGAAGGCCTTCTCGAAGGAGATGGCGCCCTCACAGACGCTGACTCCTGAACAGCTTCGAATACAGCCCGCCGGCATCTACGAGGCTCTCGTGGTCGCCTCGCTCGACGATCCGCCCGTTCTCGAGGATCAGCAGCCGGTCCGCGCGGCGGACGGTGCGGAGGCGGTGCGCGATGATGACCGTCGTCCGGCCGACGGCGGCCTCGCTGAGGGCCTGCTCGACGTAGCGCTCGCTCTCGGCGTCCAGCCCGCTGGTGGCCTCATCCAGGATCAGCACCTCGGGCGACTTGAGCAGGACGCGCGCGATCGCGATCCTCTGCCGCTGGCCCCCCGAGAGCCGGACGCCTCGCTGTCCGACCACCGTGTCGTAGCCGTCCGGCAACCGCTCGATGAACTCGTCCGCGTACGCGGCGGAGGCCGCTTTCCGAATCTGGTCCGCCGAGGCCGACTCGAGCCCGAACGCGATGTTCTCCGCGATCGTGCCGGCAAACAGCGGGTGATCCTGCGGCACGATCCCGATCCTGTCCCGCAGGTCGGACAGAGCCACGTCTCGGATGTCGAGTCCCCGCATGAGAATTCGCCCCTCGGTCGGATCCCAGAAACGCGGTATGAGCGAGACGAACGTCGTCTTGCCGGCCCCGCTCGGACCGACGAGCGCGATCACCTCTCCGGGCTCGATCGCCACCTCGACGTCTTCGAGCGCCCACGGCTCGTCCGGGCCGTACCGGAACGAGACGCCGTGGAACTCGATGCGCGGAGCCCCGGAGCCTTCGAAACGCGCGGGCGTCGCCGGGCTCGTGATCGTGGCCTGTCGGTCGAGCAGCTCGAAGACGCGTCGCGCGGCGCCCTGAGCCTCCTGGTACGCGCCCCAGAGCGACGCGAGCGCTGAGATCGCGGCCGCCGCCTGGAAAGCGTACAGGAGAAACGAGACGAGCTGTCCCGCCGTGATCTCGCCGGCGACGACCAGCCGACCGCCCTCCCAGAGCACCAGCACGACGGCGCCGAACGCGACGACCGTGAGGATGCCGAACAGCCACGCGCGTACCAGCGATCGGGCGATGGCGGCGGTGAGGGCCCTGTCGATCATCGCGCCGTATCGCGTCGACTCGAAGTCCTCGCGGACGAAGCTCTGGACGACCTCGACCTGACCGAACGCTTCGTCGGCGAGTCCGTGCGCGTCGGCGAGGCGGTCCTGAACCTGGGTGCTGCGGCGCCGCATGACGCGCCCGAGCGCGAACCCGACGAGGACGACCACTGGCGCCACGGCCAGCGTGGTGAGCATGAGCTGCCAGTGCAGCAGCGTGAGGAGCACCAGTGACCCGAAGAGATACAGGATCTGCCTGACGAGCTCGGCGATCTGGTAGCCCATCACCGACTGGATCGTCGAGCAGTCCGACGCGAGCCTCGACGTCAGCTCGCCGCTCGTCCGCCCCACGTGGAAACCGGGCGAGAAGCGCAGGAGGTGCGAGAACAGATCGGTGCGGAGCCGCGCGATCACGCGCTCGCCGGTCACGCCGAGCCAGTAGACCTCGCCGAAGTGAAGGACGCCCTGGAGCACGAACAGACCGAACAGCAGCAGGGCGATGTCGCCGAGGCGCTCGGCGCTTCGCTCGACGAATGCCGCATCCATCAGGTACCGGACGACGAGCGGGAAGGCGAGGCCGATCGCCGTCGCGATCAGCAGACAGACGGCCGCCCCCGACAACGCCGCGCGGTGGGGACGGAGGCGGGGCAGGAGCCGTTTGACGGCGAACAGGGAGAACCGCTTCTCGTCTGCGCTCATCGACTCTGTCGGGCCCTCCGGGCACGGCCTGCCGACCCTGTTGGCGGTTCCGGCGGGGCCATCTATGTTGCGCGCCCCGTCCGCGCGACAGGGCGGCGGAAGGTTGCACGCCGCGGTCGCGGGGCGCAACGAATCCGAGCAGCCTCCTGAACCCCGGCAGCGGAGAAGACGGCGTGGCAACCGGCTCTGACGGCTGGAGACGTCTGGTCATGGCGACGTTCGTCGTGACCTATCTGCTCATCGTGCTCGGCGGGTGGGTGCGGATTACGGGGAGTGGAATGGGGTGCGGGGACCACTGGCCTCTGTGCAACGGCCACCTCATCCCGCCGCTGGACGATCCGGCGACGCTGATCGAGTGGGGACACCGGCTCGTCGCCGCACTCGTCTCGCTCGGTGTCGGCGCGGCGGCGGTGTGGGCCCTCGTCCGGCGGCGCGACTCCGCCTGGGCGGGGCGGTTTCGGCTGACGGTCTGGATCGTCGCGCTGCTCGTCGTGCAGGTGATGCTCGGTGCCGTCACCGTTTGGCTCGAGCTGCCGCCATGGTCGGTCATCCTTCACCTCGGCACGGCGATGGCCCTGCTGGCGTTGCTGCTGCTCGGAGGCCTCGGCGGCGCGGATTCGGAGGTCGAAGTGTCCTTCCGCGGGGCGGATCGGGGGGGCGCGCGGATGGCGTGGGCGGTCGCGCTCGGGTCCGCCCTCGTGGTGCTGCTCGGGGCGCTCGTCGCGAACCTCGGAGCCGCTGGCGCCTGTCAGGGTTTTCCGTTGTGCAACGGCTCGCTCTTTCCCGGCGGCCACCGACTGATCCACCTCCACTGGACGCACCGGGTGCTCGCCTACTTCGTGGTGCTCGGCGCCCTGGCGCTACCGTTCGTCGGGGGCGCGAGGGCGCGGGCGACCGGGTGGCTGTGCGCCCTGCTCGCGGTGGCTCAGCTCGTCGTCGCGGCCGTCATGATCCTGCGGATCCTGCCGCCGGTGTGGCGGGCGGCCCACGTGGCGCTCGGGGCCGCGGTGTTTGCCGCGCTCGTGGCGCACACGTGGGTGCTGGGACGGGTCGATCAGGGGGACTCGAGCAGAGCGACGTGACCGAGGCCGCCGGCGGCGCACACGCTGACGACGGCGCGGGTGCCGGTGGGCATCGCCGCCAGCTCGTGAACCGTCTGCGAGAGGATCCGCGCGCCGGTCGCCCCGAACGGATGGCCGAGCGCGACGCTCCCGCCGTTGGGGTTGATCGACTGTCGCGGGAACTCGCCGAGATCGGCGTCCACGCCTGACCGGTCTTTCAGCCACTCGCGGTCCTCGAGGGCGGCCAGGGTGCAGAGCACCTGGGCCGAGAACGCCTCGTGGATCTCCCACAGCCCGATATCGCCGAGGGTGAGCCCCCGACGCGCCAGCATGCGGGCGATGGCGATGGCAGGCGCGATCAGCAGACCGTCGCGGGCGGGGTCGATCGCCGCCTGCTCCCAGTCGAGCAGCCGCGCCCTCGGCAGGTGATCGGGGAGTGCCGCGATGCCCCCGGCTCCGGCCACCCAGCACGCCGCCGCCCCGTCGGTCAGGGGCGACGAGCTGCCCGCCGTCAGCGAGCCGTCGCGGGCGAATACCGGTTTGAGGGAGGCCAGCTTCTCGAGAGACGTGTCGCCGCGGGGTATCGTGTCGTGATCGGTCGGGAACGTGCCCGGCGAGACGAGTAGCGGTCGGAAGAACGCGCCGCCGTCACGAGTGGCCCGCTGGTGGCTGGCCAGCGCGAAGCGGTCCTGCGCGTCGCGCGACACGTCCCACTCTTTCGCCATCCGCTCGGCGTGCTCGCCCATCGACATGCCCGTCGTCCGTTCCTGCACGCCCGGGATCGAGATCTTCAGATCCGACGGTCGGAGCTTCGCGAGCGAGGAGATCGCCCGCCCGGGGCCGCCGGCCTGAGCGGTGCGTCGGATCTTTACGCTGAACGAGCGCGACAGCCCGATCTGGGTGTTCGTCATGGACTCCACCCCCCCGCACAGGGCGAGCCCGATGCGGCCCGCCGCGACCTGTCCGGCCGCATGCGTCGCCGCCGCGAGCGAGGTCGCGCAGGCCTGAACGATGGACTGCGCGGGTACCCGGGCGTCGAGGCCCGAGTCGAACCACGCCTCGCGCGCCCAGTTGCTCACGCGGAGCGAAGGGATCACCGTCCCCCAGAGAACGAGATCGATCGAGCTCGCCCCGGCGCGCCCGGGCCCCGCGTCGCCGGCGACAGTCTGCTGGATCACGGGGGCGCTGAGCTCGAGCGCGGTGTGCTCGCCGAGCTCGCGGTCGATCTTCGCGAAAGGCGTCCGCAGCCCGGGGAGCACGTAGACATCGGGGTGTTTCATGGGCGCCATCGCCGGCCAGGGTCGCGAGACGGGGAACCGGGTCGCATCCTACGCGGCTCCGCGCCCGGATGGAACGGCGCCCGCCGTCGGGCCGCCGGCACTCGAGAAAGGAACGGCATGACCGTCAGGGTTCGTTTCGCGCCCAGCCCCACCGGCTTCCTCCACGTCGGGGGAGCCCGGACCGCCCTGTTCAACTGGCTCCTCGCACGGGGGAGCGCCGGTACGTTCATCCTCCGCATCGAGGACACGGACCGCGAGCGCTCGAGCGACGAGATGACCTCGGCCATCCTCGACGGGCTGGCCTGGCTGGGTCTCGATGTCGACGAGGGGCCGTTCTTCCAGGCGGAAGGGGTCGCGCGCCACGTGGCCGACGCCCAGGCGCTCCACGAGCGAGGCGCGGCCTACCGGTGCTTCTGTACGCCCGAGGAGCTCGCGGCCCGTCGGGAAGAAGCGAAGCGGACGGGCACCGGCTACGGGTACGACGGCAGGTGCCGCGAGATCGACGCGAGCACGTCCGATTCCCGGGCCGGCGCGGGTGAGCCCTTCGCGCTGCGGTTCCGGGTCCCCCGTGGCGAGACCTCGTGGGAGGATCTCGTGCACGGCCCGATGTCGTTTCCGAACGATTCGATCGACGATTTCATCGTGCTTCGGTCGGACGAGACCCCCGTCTACAACCTCGCGGTCGTGTCCGACGACCACGACGCGCGCGTGACGCACGTCGTGCGCGGCGACGACCACGTCTCGAATACGCCCAAGCAGATCATGATCTACGAGGCGCTGGACCGGCCGCAGCCCGTCTTCGGGCACGTCCCGCTGATCCTCGGGACCGACGGCAAGCGGCTCTCGAAACGGCACGGCGCGATGTCGGTTCTGGCGTACGAGGAGATGGGATTTCTTCCCGAGGGAATGGTCAACTTCCTCGCGCTGCTCGGCTGGTCTCCCGGCGACGACCGCGAGGTCATGACGCGCGACGAGCTGGTGGAGGCGTTCGCCGTCGATCGGATCCTCAAGAAGGGCGCGGTCTTCGACCTCGAGAAGCTCGAGTGGCTGAACGGGCAGCACATCGCCGCGAGCCCCGCGGAGTCGCTCGCCGCGCACGTGCGGCCCGCCCTGGAAGAGGAGGGGGTCGTGATCGAGGACGAGGCTCGACTCCATGCGGTCGTCGATCTCGTCAAGGGACGGCCGCGGACGCTGCCTGCGCTGGTCGGTCAGGTGCGGCCGTTCGTCGCCCGCGAGGTGGACTACGAGCAGGCCGCGGTCGACCGGTTCTGGAAGCGGTCCGACGAGGCTGCCCGGGTGCTGCGTGAGCTCGGACCCGCGCTCGCCGGGTTGCCCGAGCCGTGGACCCCCGACGCCGTTGAGCCGGTGGTCCGCGGGCTGGCGGAGCGGCTCGAGATGGGCGCCGGGCGGGTGATCAATCCGCTCAGGGTGGCCCTGATGGGGCAGGGCGTTAGCCCCGGGATCTTCGACGTCGTGGCGCTCATGGGCCGTCAGCTGGTGGAGCGTCGGATCCGGACGGCGCTCGGGTACCTGGACGCGAAATCGGCGGTGGCCGACGTGCTCGGAGGCGACGATACCTCCCCGCCGGAAGATGCGTAGCAGTGCTACGGGTCTTGTCGATCTGGCAGGTGACGGGGTCTGGTGACGAGGAGATGATGGGATCCGTAGACGAAGAGTTGATGCGCCGGGCGCTCGATCTGGCTGATCGCGCCGCAGACCGGGGGGAGGTGCCGGTCGGTGCCGTCGTGGTGGATCGCGAGGGCGAGATCGTCGGCGAGGCCCACAACCGTCGCGAGGAGCTTGGGGATCCCACGGCGCATGCCGAGATCCTCGCGCTTCGGGCCGCCGCGGTGCTGGCCGGCGGCTGGAGGCTCGATGGGCACGTCCTCTACGTGACGCTCGAGCCCTGCGCGATGTGTGCGGGCGCCATCGTGCTGTCGCGCCTGTCGCGTCTGGTCTTCGCCACGCGCGACCCGAAAGCCGGGATGTGCGGGTCCCTCGAGAACCTGGTGGACGACCCGAGACTCAACCACCGGGTCGAGCTCGTCGAGGGGGTCCTCCGCGATGAGGCGGCGGCTCGTCTGTCCGATTTCTTCCGCGATCTCAGGGCGGAGGGCCGGGTCCGGTCGTCCGCGACCGGAGAGGATCCGGTGGCGTAGGAGGCGCCGCCGACGGACCTGTCCCGGACGGCCGACCTCTCGCGACCGACCGCATACGTGACCGGTGTCACTCCACCGCGCCGCCCGGCGGCTCGGGGACGGGCTTCCCGAGGAACCGGACGAGGCCGAAAAGCACCGCGCCGCTTAGCATGTACGCGACGATGGTCGGGAGCCCGTACGCGGTGCCGAGCGATCCCAGCAGCATCGCGACGACCGCCACCGCCACGGCATACGGCAGCTGTGTCCGGACGTGGTCGAGATGGTCGCAGGCCGACGCCATCGAGCTCAAGACCGTCGTGTCGGAGATGGGGGAGCAGTGGTCGCCGAAGATGGACCCGGCGAGAACCGAGCTGACGGTCGCGACGAGGAGGGTCCCGCCGGCGCCGTCGGCGAACCCGACCGCGCCGCCGAGCGCCACGGAGAGCGGGACGACGAGCGGAAGGAGGATCGTCATCGTCGCCCACGACGTGCCGGTGCAAAAGCTGATCACCGCCGCGGTGGCGAACGTGATCACCGGCAGCAGCTCGACGGCGAGGTTGCCGCTCAGCACCAGGGTCAGGTACCGCGCCGTCCCCAGACTCTGCGTGACGGCGCCGAGCGACCACGCGAGGATGAGGATGACGAAGGCCATCGTCATCGCCCTGGCCCCGGAGACCCAGCTCTCGAGCGCTTCCTTCAGAGTGAGGATGCGTTGTCCCACGGCCAGGCCGATCGCGACGACGCACCCGGCCAGCGACCCCCACAGGATCGCCTTGAAGGGGTCGGCGGCGCCGAACGTGTCCCATAGCGGGGCCGCACCGACCACGCCTCGCCCGTCGAAGTAGAGCCCGAGCAGGACGACGGCGACAACCGTCAAGACGGGTCCCGCCGCGTTGAACCACCGCAGGGGCGCCCCCTCCTTCGCGTCGAGACCGCCGGTCTCGGTGTCGACGAGGAGCTGCGAGCCGGGACGGAACACGCCGCCGCCGGTTCGCGCCCGCATCTCGGCCGCGTGCATCGGACCGAAATCGCGTTGGGTCAGGATCACGAGCAGGACCATGAGCAGCGTCAGCAGAGGGTAGAACAGGTAGGGGATGCTGCTCAGGAAGACGGTGAACGGACTGGCCGATGAGAGCGCGGCCGAGAGGGCCGGGTCGGCCGTCTGGTCCGCCGCGATCCGCAGCCCGTCGCGGATGAGCGAAATCTCGAAGCCCACCCACGTCGACACGAAGACGATCGTCACCACCGGCGCGGCGGTCGAGTCGACGAGGTAGGCGAGCTTCTCGCGCGAGACCTTCAGCCGGTCGGTGATGGGCCGGAACGTGTTGCCGATGATGAGGGTGTTCGCGTAGTCGTCGAAGAAGATCCCGCAGCCCCCCAGGAACGTGGCCAGCTGCGCCCGACGGGGGGTCGTGGCGAGCGGGCGCACGGCCTCGACGATTCCGCGCGTCCCCCCGGAGCGAGAGATCACGCCGACCATCGCCCCGAGCAGCCCCGAGAAGACGAGGATCGACGCGTTCCCCCCGTCGGCGACCGATGGCACGACGAACATGTCGACCGTTCGCCAGAGCGCGCTCAGGGGGTTTAGCCCCGTGACGAAGAGCGCGCCGACCCACACCCCGAAGAAGAGCGAGACCACCACCTCTCGGAACACGAGCGCCAGTACGATGGCGAGGATGGGCGGGAGGAGGCTGATCCACCCTGGAAACCGGGGCGGGGAGATGGTGTCGCTGGCAGTAGCGCCGGAGGCGTCCGTGACGGTGACCGTGACGGGAAGATCATCGGCTTCGACCTCGAGTCCGCCGACCTGCACCGCCTCGCGGATCGGCAGGTCTCCCGTGGCGAGGGTCCGGCCGGTGGCCGTGCTCACCCGGTAGGTGGCGCCGTCGGCGTCGACCGAGGTGATGGTCAGGTCGAAGGGGACGCCCGCGAGCAGGACGTCGGGCGCCTCGACGGCCAGGTCGGGGGCGTCCTGGGCGCGCGCGCCGCCGGCCGAGGCGCACAGGGCGAGCACGAGCAGGAACGCGATCCGGGCACATCGGAGGGGTGTCGGCATCGCGAGAACCTACCGGCGGGCCCGGTTTCCGTCGAGCGCCCCGCGGGTGTGACCGTCCGACGTTGATCGGTGGCTATACGGCCTCTATACTCCGCCGCGGTCGGGCGGCAGGGGGCGTCACGGCCCGGGCGGGGACTCGGCTCCGCCGCGCTTCCACCACCTCTCGGCGAACGGCGAGCGTGCCAGAAGACCCCGCGACGATCACGACCATCCTCGACGATGACGCCACGCTGGCGCTCATCGATCGACTCGTCGGCGAGGTGGGGGACGGCGCCCCCGACGACCGTCCGATGATACTCGTCGGGATACGGCGCCGCGGCGACGTGATCGCGCGCAGGGTCGCCGCCGGGCTCGCGGCCCGCGGGGTCGCCGTCTCGACGGGATCGCTCGATATCACGCTCTACCGCGACGACTTCGCGCAGGTCGGAGCGCTCCCGCAGATCGGAGCCTCCGATATCGACGCGGACATCGGCGGAGCGCACGTTGTCATCATCGATGATGTGCTTTATACGGGCCGTACTATCCGCGCTGCGTTAAACGAGTTATCAGACTTCGGCCGTGCGGCAAAGGTGGAGCTTTGCGTGCTCGTTGACCGTGGGGGCAGACAGCTCCCGATCCAGCCGGATTACGTCGGCCACGCGCTCGAGGCCCCGGTCGGAGCGCAGGTGTCCGTCAGGGTTGACGAGCTCGACGGCGCCTGGGGGGTCGACCTCGTGACCGTGCAGACGCCCCCGTGAGCCTCGGGAAGGATCTCGTCGGCCTCGAGCACCTGGATCGGGCCGACATCACCGCGATCCTCGACACCGCCGAGCCGTTCAAGGAGATCAGCGAGCGCGCGATCAAGAAGGTCCCCGTGCTCCGCGGGAAGACGATCGTCAACCTGTTCTTCGAGGCGTCGACGCGCACCCGGATTTCGTTCGAGTTCGCCGAGAAGCGGCTGTCGGCCGACACGGTGAACATCTCCTCCTCGGGTTCTTCCGTCGCGAAGGGCGAGACCCTCGTCGACACGGCGCGAAACCTCGAGGCGATGCGGATCGACATGGTCGTCGTACGCCATGGATCTTCGGGCGCAGCGCGGTTCCTCGCCGACCGCATCCCGTCGAACGTGATCAACGCGGGAGACGGGCAGCACGAGCACCCGACCCAGGCGCTGCTGGACCTCCTGACCATCCGCGACAGGTTCGGAGAGATCGAGGGCCGACGGGTATGCCTGGTCGGCGACATCCTGCACTCGCGCGTGGCGCGATCGAATATCTGGGGTCTCCTCAAGTGCGGCGCCGAGGTCGCGGTCTGCGGGCCGCGGACCCTGATCCCGCTCGGGATCGAGGATCTCGGCGTCCGCGTGCTGACGACGGTGGAGGAAGCGATCGAGTGGTGCGATGTGCTCTACGTCCTGCGCATCCAGCTCGAGCGAATGACCGGTGGATACCTGCCGTCGCTTCGCGAGTACAACCGCGTGTTCGGGGTGAGCTCGGCGCGTCTGACGCATGCGTCGGACGACATGATCGTCATGCATCCCGGCCCCATGAACCGCGGGGTCGAGATCGATTCGGACGTGGCCGACGGCGAGCGCTCGGTGATCCTCCCGCAGGTGACGAACGGCGTCGCGGTGCGGATGGCCGTCCTCTACCTCCTGGCCGGCGGTCAGCCCGAGCTCGCCGAGACGGCGAAGGGGGGCGCGTGACCGGGCGCCGTCCGCTCCTGCTCACCGGTGGCCGGATCGTCGATCCCTCGCAGTCGATCGACGAACCGCGCGACCTGCTCGTCGTGGGTGGTCGGGTGGAGGCGATCGAGCGGGGCCTGTCCGGCCCGGACGATGCGGAGCGCATCGACGTGACGGGGCTCGTCGTGGCGCCGGGGCTGATCGACGTACATGTGCACCTGCGCGAGCCGGGCGGTGAGCACAAGGAGACGATCCGCACCGGTGCGATATCGGCCGCCGCCGGGGGGTACACCACCGTCTGGGCGATGCCGAACACCGATCCGCCGCTCGATGACCCGGCGGCCGTCGGGTACGTGCGTCAGGAGGCCCGCCGCTGGGCGCGCCGGGGCGAGGGCGGCGCACGGGTGAGCCCCGTCGGCGCCGCGACGATGGGGCTCGCGGGCGAGCGGATGACCGAGGTCGGGGGGCTCGTCGAAGCCGGCGCCGTGGCCGTGACGGACGATGGGCATCCGATCGCGGATCCGGGTCTCATGCGGCGGTTGCTCGAGTACACGCAGACGTTCGGCATCCCGGTCCTCCAGCACGCCGAGGACATGGCGCTCACGAACCGCGGCGTCATGAACGAGGGGGCGGTCGCGACCGCGCTCGGTCTGCGCGGTATCCCGAACGCCTCCGAGGCGGCGGTCGTGGCGCGGGACATCTACATCGCCGAGCTCACCGGCGGACACCTCCACGTGCAGCACGTGTCGACGCGCGAGGCCGTCGAGGCGATCCGGCTCGCGCGCGAGCGCGGCGTACATGTGACGGCCGAGGCTTCGCCCCACCACATGACGCTCACCGAGGAGGCCGTCCGCGACTACCGTACCGACGCCAAGATGAACCCGCCGCTGCGCCGCGAGGCCGATCGGATCGCCGTTCGACAGGGGCTGATCGACGGCGTGCTCGAGATGATCGCGACGGACCACGCGCCGCACCATTACGAGGAGAAGGAACGCGAGTTCGACGACGCCCCGTTCGGGATCGTGGGCCTCGAGACCGCCTTCGCCGTGTGCATGCAAGAGCTCGTCGTGACGCGCGATCTCGGTCTCCCCGAGCTGATCGACCGGATGTCGTGCGCACCGGCGGCGGCCATGGGCATCGACGGCGGCACGTTGCGCCCCGGGAGCCCCGCAGACATCGTCGTGCTTGATCCCGACGCGAGATGGACGATCGATCCCGCGTCCTTCAGGTCGAAGAGTCGGAATACACCCTTCGCCGGCCGCGAGGTTACGGGACGGGTCATCCGGACGATCGTGGGGGGCGACACGAGGTTCGACGCCGGCTGACGTCGGGGCAACGGACGCGCTCGGACGCCCGGAGCCGCGGGCGGCCCGTGACTTGCGCGTCGCCATGGCGGAAGGCACCGGGCAGGCGCGCCGTCTCGCGGGGGGCGCCCGGACGGGTGGTCTGACGTCGCTCGACCCGCGAGCGGCCAAGTGGGGACAAACGAACGACATGAGCAACTCCTCGGACAAGATCGGCAGCGTGGTTCCATCTGAGGTCAGCGACCTCATCTCCGAGTCCCGGATGATCCAGGGGTGGCTCGATCGTCTGGCGGAACACCGTGACGACGCGGACCCCCAGGTGTTTGCGCGCGTCGAGACCGACTACCGCGGCCGCCTCGACAAGGTGACCGCGAAGCTCGTCCAGCACCGCTCCGAGCTCGTTTCCAGTCTCGAGGAGCGTCAGAGCGAAGTCGATTCGCTTCGAGCCGATCGGCAGAAGCAGGCAGGCCATCTCGAGGAGGCCCGGCTTCGGCACGCCGTGGGCGAGTTCTCCGACAAGCAATGGGCGGAGGCCAGCGAAGAGATCGAGTCGTCGCTGAGCGATCTCGATGAGCTGCTCGAGCTCGAGGAGGGTGCGGTCGGCGAGCTCGCGGGGATCATCGAGAGCATCGGAGAGGGCGGCGCGTTGCCGCCGGCCCCGGAGGCGTCCGCCGCGGCGGACCCGGAGGGCACCGGCGCGCCGGCGAAACCCCCCGAGCCGAAGCAGACGGTGGGGGCCGGAGCGGAGGCGGCGCCGTCGAAGGCCGGGGCGGCGCCGGCGAACGACGCGGGTACGGAGGCGACGATCGGGGACAGGGCGGAGAGGGACGACGCCCCCGCCGTCCGGGCTGGCTCCGTGGATGGGGATGGTGGGGCGCAGGCCCCGGAGGACGACGACATCACCGTCGAGGCCGACGACGATGGACCGACGGCCGTGGTTACGGAGACACGCACGACGGAGGAAGGCGACGAGGACGATTCCGGCGGCGAGTACCTCGATGAGCTCGAGTTCCTCGAGTCGCTGTCGCTCGACGAGTCCGAGCGGTTCGACGCCGTGTCGGCGATGCTCGACGACGACGAGGAGGGCGAGAAGTAGGGCGGGAGAGCGCGACCTTCAGCCAGGCGCGAGAAAAAGGCCGGCCCGGGAGGGTCGGCCCTTCGTCGTTTCAAGCCGTCGAGCCCCCGGTCGGGGGCGGCGGTCCGATCAGGCTCCGGCGAGCCTGTTCACGTGTCGCGCGGCTTTCGCCTTCTGTCGGGCGGCCGCATTCGGGGGTATGACGTTCTTGCGGGCCGCGCGATCGAGGATCGTATAGAGCTCGGACAGGGCCGCGCGTGCGTCCTCGGCCGAATCCATCGCCATCAGGCTCCGGCTCCGCGTCCGGATCTCGGACCGCAGACGGCGGTTCCGGAGGTTGCGGACGCGCGACTGGCGGAGCCGCTTCTTGTGACTGGCGTTGTTGGGCACTTCGTCTTCTCCGTCGTTCTCCGTGTCGGCCCCGGCAGGGTAAGCCGGAGAGCCCTCAAAGATAGGTGGATCACGCCGTCGGCTCAAGCCTGAAGACGGCCCTTGCGGCCCGTACCGGCAAGACGTGAACGAACGGCCGTGGATCGTTATGATACGCCTTCACCACGGGAGGATGTGAAACGCCGTTGCCTGAGCGAACCTCGCCCGAGTTCCTCGACAACCGTTGGGGGTGGACCGTATGAGCGCGGTGCCGAACCGGCTGCCCAGCCAGCTTCGCACCGAGCCGTTCGTCGTCGAGCTCGACCGCTTCCAGGGGCCGCTCGATCTCCTGCTGCACCTGATCCGGGCACAGGACATCGACATCTTCGACATCCCCATCTCGCAGATCACGAAGCAGTTCCAGGCGGTCATCGACGAGGGGATCGACCGCCTCGAGCTCGATCGTGCGGGCGAGTTCCTCGAGCTCGCGGCGACCCTGGTACGCATCAAGGCCCAGCTCCTCCTCCCTCGTCACGACGAGGAGGAGTGGGGCGAGGATCCGCGCGCCGAGCTCGTGCGGCGTCTGCTCGAGTACGAGTTCTTCCAGGAAGTCGCGCGCGTCCTGTCCGATGCCGAGGCCGAGCGTCGGCGTCACCACGGCAAGGGATACGTGGAGCCGCGCCCGCAGCCGGTCGCCGTGAGGGGCGAGCTGACGACGACGCGGGAGGACTTCCTCGAAGCGGCCATCGAGCTGCCCGAACACGTCCCCGAGCCGACACATCTGGCGCCGATCAGGGTGGTGACGGTCGAGGAGAAGATCTCCGCGATCCGGCGACACCTGCGACGGGCGGAGCGATTGCTCTTCAGCCGTCTGTTCCGCTCGTGGCAGGAGCGGCAGCACGTCGTGGCGGCGCTTCTCGCCTGTCTGGAGCTCGCGAAGCAGCAGGTCCTGCGGCTCGAGCAGGTGAAGCGGTTCGGGTCGATCTGGATCTTCGCCGGCGAGAACCCGGTCGAATCGACGCAGAACGATACGGCGCCCGATCCGGACGCCGCGAAAACGGAGGGCGAGGAGCTCGCCGCCGTGGAGACGGAAGCATGACACCCGATCAGATCATCGAGGCCACGCTCTTCGCGAGCCAGACACCGCTCACTCCGGTCGAGATCGCGCGCGCCGACGAGGGGCTCGACGTCGTCACGGTCAGGGACGCGCTCCAGCGGCTGCGCGAGCGGTACGACGAGCAGGAGCACGCGTTTCAGGTGTACCAGCTCGGCGACGGCTATCAGGTCCTGACCCGGCCGGAGTTCGCCCCGTATCTCGAGCGCTTCGACTCGGTGCCGCGTCCGCCGACGCTGTCGCGCGCGGCGCTCGAGACCCTCGCGATCATCGCCTACCGTCAGCCGATCGGACGAATCGAGATCGAGGAGATCCGGGGGGTCGCCACCGCCTCCGTCCTCCGCACGCTTCAGGACTGGGAGCTTATCGAAATCACCGGCCGCGGGGAGGGGCTCGGACGACCGCTCCTCTACGGGACGACGGACGAGTTTCTCGACCACTTCGGGTTCCAGAGCCTGGCGGAGCTGCCGGAGCCCGACGAGCTGCCGGTCGCGCTGCGGAACACCATCCCGCAGATGGAGCTCGAACCGGTGGAGAACGGCGCGGGCAACGGGGCCTCTCCCGAGACGGCTCCGTCCCCCTGAACCGGTGAGGCTCCAGAAGTTCCTCGCGCGTGCCGGCGTCGCATCCCGGCGAGCCAGCGAACGCATCATCGAGGCCGGCCGCGTCCGTGTGGACGGCGAGGTCGTGACGCGGCTCGGGACGACGGTCGACGCGGCGACCCAGGTGGTCGAGGTGGACGGACGACCGGTGCGGCTCCCCGGCCCGCAATGGCTCATGCTCCACAAGCCTCCCGGGTGGCTGTGCTCGCGCGACGATCCCGGCGGTCGCCCCATCGTGTATGAGCTGATCCCACCGGCGGCGGCGAGCCTCTTCCACGTCGGACGGCTCGACTATATGAGCGAGGGGCTGCTCCTCTTCACCAACGAGGGGGATATCGCGCATGGTCTCCTGCACCCGAGCTCGGAGATCAGCCGACGGTACGTGGTCACGCTGGTCGGACCCGTGTCGCAGGGGGTTCCTCGGCGACTGGTGGCGGGAGTGGATCTCGAGGACGGCCCGGCCGCGGCCGAGACGGCGCGGTGGCTGGACGACCCCGGCACGGGCTCCCCGCGGCTCGAGCTCACCCTCACCGAAGGGCGAAACCGCGAGGTTCGGCGGATGATGGCGGAGCTGGGGCTTCGAATCCGCTCGCTCAGACGCGAGGCGTTCGGGCCCGTGGAACTGGGCGAGCTCCCGACCGGACAGACACGCGCCCTGACGGACGCGGAGGTCTCGGCTCTTCGCGCGATCGTCTCGGCGGCCGGCCGACGAGGGTCCGGCGAGCCGGCTCGATGAAAGGATCGCTTGCTCTCGGGCGGCCGTGTCGTGAAGATCGAAGGCTGTCGCGTCGAGATGCCGGGCGCCGCGGCCATCGCTCGAGCAGCCTCGGGTGTCGAAGAACGTGACCGTCCGACCGGGTGTGCCGGGAGCCGGGCGGTCTACCACTCAACCGATCGAGGGTGAATGAACGCGGAACCCGAAACCGCGCGGCGAGTCTCATCGGAACGCATCTCGGAAGAGGACCTGGAGCGACGCACGGCCGCGATCGAAAAGTCCGGTGCGTTCATACGTGCCGTTCGCGCGGCGATCGGCCGTCGGATCGTAGGTCAGAGGCGTCTGGTCGACCGCGTCCTGATGAGCCTCCTGACGGGGGGGCACGTCCTCCTCGAGGGGGTGCCGGGACTCGCGAAGACGCTCACGGTCCGCACCCTGGCCGAGTCGATCCATACGACCTTCCGACGGATCCAGTTCACCCCCGACCTGCTCCCCGCCGACGTGATCGGGACGCTCGTGTGGGACGAGAAGAGCGGCGAGTTCACGGCCAAGAAGGGCCCGATCTTCGCGAACATCGTTCTCGCCGATGAGATCAACCGCGCGCCCGCGAAGGTCCAGTCGGCCCTCCTCGAGGCGATGCAGGAGCGGCAGGTCACGGTGGGGGACGAGACGCACCCGCTGCCCGTCCCGTTTCTGGTCATGGCGACGCAGAATCCGATCGAGCACGAGGGCACATATCCGCTCCCCGAGGCGCAGGTCGACCGGTTCATGTTCAAGGTCCGCGTCGACTATCCCTCGCGCGACGAGGAGCGCGAGATCATGCGGCTGATGGTCGCCGAGGAGATGCCGCCGGTCGACCCGGTGGCCGAGCCCGACGAGATCCTCGCCGCGCGCGCGCTCCTGTCCACGGTCTATCTCGACGAGCGGGTCGAGGACTACATCCTCGGCCTCGTCACGGCGACGAGGGATCCCGCCGGGGCGGGGCTCGCGGATCTCACGCAGTGGATCGAGTTCGGCGGGTCGCCCCGTGCGACGATCTACCTTGCCCGTGCGGCTCGCGCGATGGCGTTCTTCGACGGGCGCGGCTTCGTCGTCCCCGAAGACGTCCAGGAGATCGCGCGCGCCGTCCTGCGGCATCGGCTCGTCCTCACCTTCCAGGCCGAGGCGGAGGGCGTCGACTCGGAGGCGATCCTGGATCGGCTCCTGGAGACCGTGCCCGTGCCGTGAGCGTTCTCGACCTCCTCTGGCGGCCTCGGGCGGAGGAGCGTAGCGACGAGC
>JAWWCR010000035.1:0-32574 GCA_033720355.1 Gemmatimonadota bacterium | reverse complement strand
TCCTCGTAGAGGGCCAGCTCCTGAGGAACGACACCGAGGTGCTGCCTGGCACGTTTGGGTTCACGGACGACGTCGTGGCCCAGTACCCGCACGGCGCCTTCCGTTGGTGTCAGGAGACCCGAGATACAGTCGATCGTGGTCGACTTGCCGGCGCCGTTGGGCCCGAGAAGCCCGAATACTTCTCCCTTCGCGACCGTGAAGCTGACGTCCTGCACCGCAACGAAGTCGCCATAGAGCTTCCGGAGGGCCACGACTTCAATCATGACTCCACACGCCTCCCATCAAGAGGGTGAGGTTCCGCTGCTGTGACGTCGCCACCTCCCCCTCACTCGTCTTCTGTCTCGCCGGGATTTCGCAGCTTGCATGCCGTCGCTGTTGGTGTCCCGGAGTCGACCTCGACAGTGCTGGAGCCGGTATGTGGGCCCGCGTCGGGGCAGGCGAACGTTGGGAAGGGCGAACCGAACGGTGCAGGCATGGCGGGTTCCCGAAGACCCGCCGATCGCGGCAACAATGTCCCACGTCGTTCCAGGGTGCCGGGATGACTTGACCCACCCCTCAGAAGGGGGAGGCTGGACGCATGAACGAGCTGTTCGCCTGGGGGGCTGCGTAGTCGTGGTCGTCCTCGTGGTGCGCTTCATCTCTCACGTGATGGTCCGGAAGGTCCGGTAGCGGGGCACAATCGGCGCGAGGCCCGCTCAAGAGCCTTCGTCGACGAGCTCGCGAAGCAGGTTCCGCACGAGGACGAGCTCCGACGTTCCGACTCCCTGACGAATCATCAGGAACCGATCGTCATCCGGCGCGACCGCGTAGGACTGATGGAACCGCGCGTCCCAGATTCCATCGAGCAGGAACAAGGGGTCGATCGCCGTCGTGCGAAACGTGGTCCCCGCTTCGATCGTGGCGACCATGAGGCGGTTCTCGCTCACGAAGAAGAGCTCCCGGCCGCTGTGCGCCCACATCGGCGCCTCACCGCCGTCTACGGAGACCTGACGACGCCCCGAGGCGGCCCCGGAAAACGGTCGAACCCAGACCTGCCTCTCACCCGTGACGTTAGAGGTGTAGGCCAGCCACCGTCCGTCCGGAGACAGGGCGGGGCCCCATTCGTCCGCGTCCGGGTCCGCCGCGAGCGCGATCGTCGAGTCCGTCCCCACCAGGCGGGCATGGATATCCCGCTCGCCGTCGAGGACGCCGGAACGGTAGACGACCCAGCGCCCGTCGGGTGACCAGACACCTTCGTCCAGCTCCTCCGGAACGTCGATCACGGGACGCGGCGGTTCGAAGCCATCTACCGGGACGATGTACAGATCCTGGTTCTCGCCCTGGTTCGTGATGAACGACACTTCCGAGGTCCCCGGCCTCCAGGCGGGACGATAGTTGACGCCGCGGCGACTCGTGATCGCTCGAATCGCCGACCCGTCGAGCGAGCGATCCCATAGACCGCTGTCGTCCCAGACTCCGATCCCGACCACGACGCGGGACCCATCCGGCGACAACGCGAGGGACTGAAAAGGGGCGGTCCATTCGGGGTCGACACTCGTCATGGTCCCTGCGCGATCCACCCAGACGAGCTCCCGGCGCTCGCTCACATCGGCGTCCACGCCGCGCCAGTACAGCAGGTCTCCGCTCGCGGACATCGCGAAGTAGGGTTCGTTGGTCTCCTGTCCATACGTCACGTCGCCGACGACCAGGCGGGGCGGTCTCGCGAGGGCGATCCGCCCTTCGTCGAACGAGGCGGCGACGAGTTGTCCGTCGCGAGTGGCCCACACGAGCTGACCGGCCGGGGTGAGCCAGGACTTTGACCCCTGGGCCAGCGCGGTCCGGCGTCCCGACTCGATGTCGAAGGCGACGATGCTGTCGGCGCGGTCTCTCTTGACCGTAAAGACCGCCGCTCGGCCCCCGCGAACGAGGTGGAAGTAGGCGTGATACGCTTCGCCGTCCCGAATCTCCGTGAGGGGCTCGGGCTGCCCTCCGACATCGGCCACGCGGGCGATGCGCCCGTCCGGCCGGTCCGTATAATAGATGAACCCGTCCGAGGCCCAGCGAGCGCAGCACCAGGCGTCCTCATCAAGCGTCTGGATCAGGCCGCCCGACGCCCCGGTCACCTGGAGACGCCAGTCCTTGAAGAAGGCGATGCGCTCACCGTCGGGTGAGAAGATCGGATCCCACGCGGAATCGACACTGGGGAAGGCGCCCTCCGTCCCGGGAAGCGGGGTGGCCGACGGCTCGGACCATCGCTGCACGGAGAGCTGAGTGCGGCCGGGTGCCGTGAAGCGCGAGACCACGGCCGCGTCGCCCTGCGGCGAGAGCGCCAGCCACTCGTTCTGCACGATTCCGGATGAAGCCAGGGTGAAGCGCTCGACCGGAGCCGGCGCATCGGGGCCGACCCACCGGGCGACCAGCAGGAACGCCAGGATCGCGGAGACGCCCCAACCGGCGTATGCGACGAGCCTCCTGGAAGGGTGGGCCGGTGTGGCCGGACCGGGGCGTCCGAGGGTGAACGCCGGGTTGGACAACGCGGCCGCGAAGTCGCGGGCGCTGGCGAACCGGTCGGCCGGGAGCTTCTCGAGCGACTTTCGGATCGCCGCGTCCATGTTCGCCGGGATCGAGGCGCGGACGGCCACGGGGGGCACGGGCTCGCCCATGATGATCTTGCCCAGGACGGCCTGCGGGGTCGGCCCCGTGTACGGGGGCTCGCCGACGAGCATCTCGTAGAGCACGCAGGCGAGTGAATAGACGTCGCTCGCCGGGCCGATGCTTCGATCGCCCGTCGCCTGCTCGGGGGACATGTAATACGGCGTCCCGACCGAGAGACCGGTCTCGGTGAGCCGGTTCCCGCCCGCCGCGCCGACGGCGAGCGCGATCCCGAAGTCCGAGACCAGCGGCTCGCCCCGCGACATCAGGATGTTCCCGGGCTTGATGTCGCGGTGCACCACGCCCGCGTCGTGCGCCGTCTGGAGCGCGGCGGCAACGGCGGTGGCGATCCCGATCGCCTCCTCGACCGGGAGCTGCTTGTCACGGTCGAGCCGGTCGCGAAGCGTTTCGCCCTCGATGAAGGGCATGACGTAGAACAGGAAGCCGTCCGCCTCTCCCGAATCGAACAGCGGCAGGATGTGGGGGTGCTGGAGGTTGGCGGTCGTCTTGATCTCGGCGAGAAACCGCTCGGCCCCGACGACGGCGGCGAGCTCGGGCTTCAGGACCTTGAGGGCCACCTTGCGCTCGTGGCGCAGGTCATCGGCCAGGTAGACGGTGGCCATCCCCCCCTCGCCGATCTCGCGCACGACCTCGTAGCGGCCCGCGAGGGCGGCGTTCAACCGGGCGATCGGATCGCTCATACCGGAAGCCCTGTCCTGAGGCGGCCGTCAACGGCCGATCGGATGGGCACCGGGATGGGCACATCCTGACGCAAACATACGCAACGGGACGCAAGAGGTCGCAAGCCCGGTTCGCGGATTCGGCCGGTCGTCAGAACCGGTCGCAAGGGAACGCGAACGAACGCAAATGGCCGCTTCGAATTTCCAGTCGCGAGGCCGCCGGTGGTTCGAGTCCGGCCGGGGTCATGGCAGCCTGCGCGTCGTGGAGCGGGAAGCGTGGTTGAGAGCTTCGCCCATCTTGGGTCGGTACCCGTCGTCGGGCCTGGAACGTCGTAGGCGAAGCCACGTGTCTCTACGAAGCGTAGATTGGATGTCGTTGGTGCCCGGGCTGTTTCTCCCGATGGTCCTCACCATCTTGACCGCGATAGCGAAGGGCCCACCGTACGCGCGTGCCCCGGATGGCGAGAGTGCAGCGGCGAGAGCGGCACGGGAAGCAGGATACAGGCAAGCCTGGTTCCTCCCCCCGGACTTCAGCTTTCTGGCCGCCGCGGGCAGCATGTCGTTGGTGATCGAAAAGGGGCGTTGCCCTGGGGGGTCGAGTGAGCCTGGTGCTGCTCGTGCTGGCCCTCGGGTTCGCCGGGGGAGTCGGTACGATCAATCTGAGACACCGAAACAGGTCGGGCGCCGCCTGGCTGCTTACGGTCGCGGTGTTGTTCGCGTTCGGATTGGTCGTCCACGTGTAGGCGCAGAAACGTTCTCTTACGTTATGGTCCGCAAGGTCCGGTAGCAGGCACCATCCGGCCGTTGACAGAACGAGCGGGGCCTGCCACATCGCGCGATACGTCAGCGCGCGGCTTCATCAGACGCCGCTAGCCCTCTTGCGCGCTACCCGGGGGGTTCGCTCCACGGCGGGACGACCTGGTTCACGCGTGCGTACGCGATCAGCTGCCCCAGGTGCTCGTGCATGTCCGTCGCCATCAATACCAGGGCGGTCCCGAGATCGGTGGTCAGACCGAAGAAGTCGACCTGGCGACCGCGGTCATCGTCGTCGAGGGCCTCGACGACTCCGATCACATGGTCGTACGATCGCCGTAGCTCGGTGGAGAGGTCGGCGGGCGAGAGATCGCCCAGTCGCTCTTGCTCCGCCTGCAGCCCGTCCGCTACCCCCTCGGGCGAAGGGAACCCCCACATGGTCGGGAAGAGCGAACCTTCGAACGTGACCAGTATCAACACGTCCCTTGTGGATCGGACCGACGGCATGGGGCGCCAGTCCCAGATGTCCGCGGGAATCGCATCGGCGAGGGCCAGGAACTTGTCCCGAAGCTGCGCGAGGTCGGCCGACAGGACCTCGTTGGCAGTCTTCGTGCCGCCACCGAGGTATTGAGCGACGGTCGGGGACGGCGCGAACAGAACGATCGCCATCGCCAGCCCGACGTCAAGAGAACTCCGTTTCCAATTCCAAGCGCGGGTACACCGCATGCCTGCGCCTCCGATCCCTGGCGTTGTTGTGTCAGACCCGCTCCGTGACCCGGGACTCGGACCGAAGCGCGATCGCTGCGGGGAGGGCGGCCACCCCCACGACCACCAGAAGTATCAGGTCGATGACCAATCGCGATCCGGTGGGCTCGACGGGTCCGAGGATGGAACCCAGGTTCCCGTTTATCGAGCCGTGCGCGAGTACGGCCGGCCACACGCTCGCGCCCCGAATCGTGAGCCACGCGAGCAGAAACGACCAGCAGACGCCCATCAGCGGGAACAGGACGAAGGCGCCCAGAAGCGGGTACTCCGGGAAGTTGTACCCCTGCAGGATGAGCGGGACGTGCCACGCCGCCCACACGAGGCCGAGGGCGGTCACGCCGCGTAAGAGGCCGTACCTCGAGACGAGTCGCTCCTGAAGGTACCCCCGCCAGCCGACCTCCTCGCCGACCGCGAGCAGACCGGCCAGGACGGAGACCACGAGCGAGCTCAGGACGACGTTGGGCAGGAAGCGCGCGAAGGACTGGTCGCCCTCCCCCAGCAACCACAGTCCCGACTCCATCGTCGCTCCGGAGGCGGCCAGTTCCAGGCCGCTCGACGATCCCGCATCGAGCGCCTGCATCGCGACGACGAACGCGATCGCGACGAGGGTCGGGATCAGGGCCGCGACCAGGAGGTACACGGGACGGCCGACGCCCCACCGTATGCCTCGCCAGCCGGCACCGGACAGCCTGAGAACGATCAACGCGGCGATGGCCGGGACGAACATCAACGCAGGACCGATCACGGTGAACGCGCGGCTCCCCGGGCCGCCCCCCACCGCGATCGCGATCTGGAGTACGTAACTCACGGCCAGCACCCAGACGACGTACTTGCGCGTCCAGGATCCGTCCGCCGTCACACCCCCGGCACCCGGCCCGGGCCTCTCCGGGGACATCACTTTCGGGGCTCCCGGACCGTCAGCCTCGGCACGTTGCACCCCGGTTCGGGGATGACGCGGAGGTCGTGCTCTCCGCCCGGGCGCCGCACGCGCAAGGTGACGGGGACTCCGGTCTGCACGTTCGCCAGTATCCGTCCCCCCTCCGCCGTGGTGATCAGGTGGCCGGCGACGGCGACGATCACATCGCCCACGCGAAGGGGAGAGCGTGCCTTCGAGCCCTCTCGCATGGCCACGATGGCGGGTTCGACCGTGAAGCTGTGAAACCATCCGCGCTCGTCGCGTTCATTGACCGCGCATCCCGCGGGCGTGACACATTCGAGCGCCTCGATGGCGATCTGTCCCTCGGGCGGACGATCGGGCTCACACACCTCCTGGCCCGTCAGCCCGGCAACCCACATGAGCGACGCGGCAATGGTCGCGACGTACGGACACGAGGCCCTCGCGCGATCGGCTTCCAGCACCTCAGTACCCACTCGTCTGGGGGAGGGAGGGGCTTCCCGAGGATCTGCGCGCGGCGTCGATGGCCTCCACGATCTTCCCGGTGGGGACGTCGTCCGGCTCGAGGCTCGCATAGGCGAGCGTCGCCGCATACAGCACCGAAAGGGCGGCTTCCCGACCCTGTGAGAGGGCGAACCGGGACTCGGGCGCATCTCGCAGGCTCCCGAGCGCGACGACCGCGGCCGCGTACGCGGTCCCCGTCCGCTGAACCTCGCTGGCGACCTCCATCGCCTCGAGGCCTCCGTCCGGGCTCGAAAGCCGAGAATCCTCCACACGGGGTAGTAGAGCGGCCCCGACAGCCAGACCGATCGCGAAGGTGGCGGCGAGACCAGCCGCACCCGCCAGAATCCGGCGACGCCTCCGAGGGGACGGCGGTACGGGGGCCGACGGCCCGTGCGCCACGCGATCCGGTTCGAAACCGCCGGGTAGCGGCACGTGTGTCGCGCCTTTCGGAAGCGCGCCCAGAACCTCGCGCAGGCTTTCCAGACCCGACAGACGGGCAGCGCATCGCGGACATTCCGACAGGTGCCGCTCGGCCGCGCGGCGCTTCGGCAGATCGAGCGCTTCGTCGAAATAGTCCTGGATCAGATCGTCCGTGAGATGGGCGGTCATGACAGTGGCTCCGCGTGTTCATCGTTCATTGGTCACAACATCTCCCTCATCAGACGGCGCGCTCGATGAAGCTGAGACCGCACGGTGCCGATCGAGATGTCGAGCATCGAGGCGATCTCCCGATACGGGTATCCCTCGATCTCGCGCAGGATCAACACCGTCCGGGCACCAACCGGAAGTCGTGCGATCGCGCGCTCCACATCGATACGGGTGTCCGGCATGGCCTGTCCGACGGCCTCCGCGTAGTCCGTCAACTCGCTGTCGGTCACCACCTGGGCGCGGTACCGTCCGTCGCGCCGTCGGTGATTCAAGACTCGTCGGATCGTGATCCGGTGCAGCCAGGTCATCACCGTCGAGTCTCCCCGAAACGAGGGATAGCCCCGCCACGCATGCAGGAAGACGTCCTGGCAGACATCCGCCGCGACGTCTGCCCGACCCGTCATTCGCATACAGATCGCATAGACGCGTCCCACGTGTTCCCGGTAGATCGCGTCGAAACGCGCCCGCGGGTCAAGGCCATCCGCGCTGGAAGCCGATCCGGATCCGGGTGACGGGCTCGGGGGTGGGTCCACGAGGTTCGGACGCATGCTCGGTTCAGGCGACGATGTGGGATGCACTCGCAAGCTTAGTCACCGCGCGGACGCGTGTGGTTGGATGCAGGACCTCCTCCGGATCGACTCGGTGTTCGGCGAGGTCGCCGTCGCCTCCGGCATCTCGGACCGGAGACACCCCACGCAAAGCGTTCGAACCGTCAAGCCGTCTCGACACCGCCCCTGAGCCGGGATCCGCCGGTCACTCGTCTCGAAGCACGCTCGCCGGGGGGACTCTCATCGCGGCCAACGCTGGCCAGGTCAACGCCGCCCCGGCGGCGACCGTCAGCACCAGGATCGCGGCGCTGAAGCTCGCGGGGTCCAGGGGTGAGATCCCGTACAGGAACCCCGACAGGAGACGGCTCGAAGCGAGCGAGACGGCCAGCCCCAGGCCGAGCCCCGCTGCGACCAGCACCGAGCCGTGCCGAACCACGAGACCGACGATCCGTGGAGAGCTCGCTCCCAGCGCCATGCGGATGCCCATCTCCCTACGCCGGGCGGACACCAGATACGAGAGGACGGTGAAACACCCGGCGACTGCCAGGAACAGTCCGAGGCCGCCCAACGCCGACATGACCGAGGCCTGGAAGCGCGGGAGTCGGACCGACCGACCGATGAGCGCCTGTAGCGACTGGTACTCCTCGATGGGTACACCGGGGTCGACCAGAGCGATGGCAGCCTCGACGTCCTCGCGCAGGACCGAGTTCCCCCGCTCGGCCTCGATCAGCACCTGCAAGCGGGTGGACGGCGATGTCGCAAAAGGAACGTAGGCGACGAGCCGATCGCGCAAGTCGGAGCCGACCATGCGGGTGTCCGCAGCGACCCCCACCACACGGTACGTCTGCACATCACCATCGGGACCGTTGGCAAGAGAGAGCCGTCGGCCGACCGCACCCCCGTCGGGCCACAGGCGACGTGCGGCCGATTCGTTCACGACTACTCCGAAGCCGATTCCGGAGCCGAGAGCATCGAGGCTGGTGCCCGCGACGAGCGGAATCCCCAGAACATCGAGCAGCCCGGGCATGGTGCCGCGCAGGTGGAGGTATGGCACGCTGCCCTCGAGCTCCCGTCCGTCGACGGAGGCGATGGGGAGCGCGGCCGTCAGACCCGTGAGCGGCAGGAAGTACATCGGGACGGCGCGCCTCACGGTCGGGATCGCTTGCAACTCGCGGCCCAACGCCGCCACGAACGCCACGGAGCGGGCCGGATCGGCATAGTCGGTGGCTGGGAGATCCAGCTGGGCGACGTACCGTCCCTCGACATCGAACCCGGGGGCGGTCGGACTCAGGTGGACGAACGCGCGGACCAGCAGACTCGTTCCCACGGCGAGCACGAGAGCGACGGCTACCTGAAGGACGACGAGACCCGATCGGATGCGACCGACGCGGCGGCCGGCGCTCGTCTTCGCGGCGTTCGACGGGATGAGGGACGTCTGTCGCGCCGCCATGAGAGCGGGCCCGAAGGCGAACGCGATCACGGTCAGCGTGGTCATGAGAACCGAGAAGCCCAGGACGCGCAGATCGAGAGCGATTTCTCCTCCACGTGGCAGCAGATCGAGCAGCACGCCCGATGCGAGCTCGATCGTAGTCCACGCGAGCGCGAGCCCCACGAGCGCGCTGAGTCCGGCGAGGATCGCGCCCTCGAGGAGCAGGAACATCAGCAGACGCTTCGGGCCCGCGCCCATCACGACGCGAACGGTCAGCTCAGCTCGTCTGTCGATCAGCCTGGCGACGAAGAGGTTGGCGGCGTTGGCACAGGAGAGCAGCAGGACGAGCCCCGTCGTGGAGAAGAGCAGCCACAGGAGTGGCGAGACGTCGTCCACCAGGGCTTCCCGCATCGGCATCACGCGAACGGCGGGTCGCTCCGCCGGAGGGACGGTCGCCCCCTCGGCTGCCGCGAGACGCCGATCCACGTCGCGGGTGGCCGTTTCCGCCGACACGCCGATCGCCAGCCGGCCGACGGCGCTCATCGATGTCACCTCGGCCGGCATCCCGTGCCAGATGTCTACGTCTCGGTACCGATAGAACTCGAACGAACCGGGCAGCGTCCCCACGACCTGGTACACTTCACCGTCGAGCTCGATCGTCTCGTTCGGTCGCCACTCGCGACCGAAGTGCCGCTCCCAGAACGGTCGGCTCACGACGGCCACCTTCGGTGCCCCCGGTGCGTGATCGGCCGGCTGGAGCAGGCGCCCATCGGCCGCGCGTTCGACGAGGAGCGGGAGGAAATCCTCCGTGACCGGCATCACGCGCACGCGCTCGGCCGCTCCCTGCCCGCGCACCGTCGCGGCTCGGATGGAGAACCCCGCGAGCCTCTCGAACAGACGGCGATCCTGCCGAAGCGCCTCCAGGGCGGGGCCTTCGATCGACGACCCTACGATGCGCACCAGCCGGTCCGGCTCGGGGTGTGGGAGGGGCGAGAGTGTGACGGCATCCAGTACCGCGAACATGGCCGTGGCCGCGCCCGCGCCGAGCCCCAGGATCGTGATGACCGCGACCGAGGTGCGTGCGTTGCGGCGCAGCGAACGGCCGCTGCTCAGAGCCTCGTCGGCGGCGGACCTGAGGAGCGGGCCGTCCCTGAAGGCGCAGAGGCGAGGTCGAATTCCCAGGCGCCACAGGACGCGGGGTCGCAGCACGCCGAGCGTTTGCCGAATCCACCAGACACCCCGCCTCGCGGCTCCGGACGGCGCCCGAGTACCGGTCGAGGCCGCCTCGAGCTCGGCGAACAGGCCGGCACGCTCCTCCCTCGAAACGAGGATACCGAGAATCCACGCCACGATCCGAGGCATCTGACGAGGGCCCGTCATCGAGGTGCGTCGGCGGTTCCGAGGTTGAGGCCCTGCCAGAGGCCATCGAACATGCGCTTCGTGTCGTGGAGCGCCGCCGTCCCCGCCGAGGTCAGCCGGAACACCTTCCGTCTGTGTCCCCCTCGGGGCGTCGCCCCCGCCGCGCGTCGGGCCCGTACGTACCCCTTCTCCTCGAGCCTGTTCAACGTCACGTAGACCGCGGGGACCGAGGTTCGTCGCCCCGTCGCTTCGACGATCATCTCGAAGACTCCGGCGCCGTACTCCTCCCCGCCGCACCGGGCCAGGGCCAGCATGACCACGTACTCGAACTCACCGAGATGCTCGGACGTTCCCATTCGTTTCGCCGGGTGTCGGGTGTCGGAACGTGCCCTCTCACGGAGCCGCCAATCGAGATTAAACAATCTTTAATTACCATGCAAACCTCGCGCGGAGCCCCCGGGCGGCCCGGGACAACCGAGCGGGGGGTCAGGAGGGAACGCGCGCCAGCCGCATGTCGATTCCAACCCGCAGGCGTGTTCCGGTGACCGATCAGGCAGGAAACAGCCGCCGACGTCCGGTCGGTCTCCGAACTCGAATCTCCGGGAGGCCATCGTGAACCAATGCGACTTCGCGAGCGGCGGGCGACGGATCGGCCGCCCGGCGCCGCCGCGCAATCGACTCCGATGCCTCTTGATCGTCACCCTCTGTCTCTCGGCACCGCCCGGGCAGCCACTCGGCCCGGCGACCGTCGAGCCCCCCCGCCCGCACTCGCGCGTACCGCAGGTCAGTCCGTCCTGGTGCGCCGACGGTCCGCCGATCCTGGGGATCGGATCGATGCAGGGGCCGCCCGGTCACGAGCTCCACGGCGTGACCGGAGCGCACCTGTACGAGGACGGAAGCCTCGTGGTCGCGAACGGCGGGTCGTACGAGCTCCGCTTCTTCGATGGCACCGGCGGCTTTCTCCACTCCTCGGGAGGTAGCGGAGACGGACCTGGCGAGTACCGTCAGATCGTTCTGCTCCGGAGTTTCGCCCGAGACTCGCTGTTCGTCTATGACGGGAGGCAGGCAAGAGCGACGATCCTGTCCCACGACGGCCGGCTCGCCCGTTCCTTCGGGATGCCTCCGGCAGCCGGGTTCGTCGTCGTCGAAGACGTGTTCCCGGACGGGCGCTCGGTCGCCAGTGTCGTCACGGGGTTCCGCTCCGACCAGACCCATACGGGTGTTCACCGTCCGAACGTGCGACTTGTCGAGCTGGACCGGGAGGGAACGGTCGTGCGGGATCTCGGAGAATTCCCGGGCGACGAGTCCTACGCGCTGGCGGAGTCGGGCTCGATGATCGTCGGGCCGCTGGCCTTCGGGGCGTCCCTTCACGTCGCGGTCGTCGGGAACGATGGCATCGCGATCGGAGCAACCGACGAGGAGCACTTGCGCATCCATACTGCAGGAGCGGGCGAGGAAGCGCCTCACGGGCTCGCACGTCGGGCGACGACGGAGCGCGATTTCCAACGAGCGATGAACGCATACCTGGATGACTTCGCGCCAGACGCTCGGCTGATCGAGGCGCGGAGGTTCGACGACATGCCGCGCGTGGAGGCGAGGCCGTACTTCGACGAGCTGCGGGGGGACCCGGCCGGAAACGTGTGGGTCCGACACTATTCGGGCCCCGAGGATCCGACCCGGCTGTGGACGGTGTTCGACGGGTCGGGGGCGGTCGTCGCCACGGCGCGGACGCCGGATGACGTGGAGGTGCTGGAGATCGGCCGCGATCACGTCGTCGTGCTCTCGAGGGACGTCCTCGATGTCGAGCGGGTGGAAGTCCTGTCTCTCCGCCGCCAGGGTTGCGCCGTGTCGCAGCGGGCCGACGGTGGCTGACCGGGCGCGCGCGGGACGGCGCGACCCGACGATCGGGATCTGCGTCACCGTGGCGGTTCTCGCCGTATCCGCTCCGGGCGCCGCCCAGGATCGGCCGACACGCGTGGGTGCCATCGGTGGCCTCGATGAAGCGGTTCTGGTCGGCGTAAGGACCGCACTCGCGCATCGGGATACCGTCCTGATCCTCACCGACCCCTCACCCGCCGTGCACCTGCATCACGACGGTGGTCACGAGCAATGGGGAACGCAGGGCGGCGGTCCCGCGGAGCTGGAAGGCCCGGTCGCGATGGAGTGGTCGGGCGACCGGGTGTTCGTTCTCGATCAGAATCAGCACAAGCTCGTGGTCTTCGGGATCGACGGATCCTTCCGGTCTTCACGAGATCTCGGCGGCGTCTGGGCGAATCGGATCTTCGTCGTGCAGGGCGACACCTTGCTGGGGACGTTCGTGCCGATGTCGGAGGAGCGCGCGGTGGTGCGGCTCCGCGGTGCCTCGGCGGACACGCTTCTGGAGTACCGTCGCCCCGAGAGCCGGCTGAGGCTGACCGCCCCCGGAGCCCCCTCCTGGACGGCCACGCAACCGTTCACGGCGGTCGATCGCTGGACCGTCCTGCCCGATGCCGCGGTCGCGCACTGGGATCGCCGGACAGGCGTGTTGCGGTTCATCGACTTCGCGGGTGTCGAAGTTGCGTCGATCCGCGTACCGCCCCCGGAGTTCCCCGTGACCGCCGCCGACCGTGAGCATTGGGTCCAGACATCGATCCCGAGCGAATTCATGGGGCAGCGGGTCTTCGAGCCCCTGCGCCCCGTCGCGCGTGAGCAGGCCGAGTTTCCGGAGCACTTCCCGCCCGTCATGGATCTCCTGCCCGACCCGAGCGGCGCCGTCTGGGTCAAGCGTCGCATCACGTCCAGCGGCGAACACTGGATTCTTCTCGATCGGACAGGGGCCGAGCTCGGGGCTCTGACGCTGCCGGTCGGGGAGGAGCTGCTGCACGTCGGCGCCGACGAGCTCCTCGTCAGGGCGGTGGACGAGCTCGGCGTCGAGTCGGTGGTTCGATACCGGCGGCCATGACACTCCTGCGAAGAGCATCACACGTTTGGAGGAGATCGATGCGCTTTCCCAGGGCCCGCTCGAAGTCATCGCGCCTCCTGCTCCTGGCGCTCAGCCCTCCGCTGGTCTCGGTGGTCCCCGACGGCGCCGACGCCCAGGGGCCACTCCCGGACCCACCCCGGCACTTCGTCGTCGAGTCGGCCGTCCTACGCGAGGAGCGCAGCTTCCTCGTAAGCGCGCCCGACAGCGCGTCGCCGAGGAGTCTCCGAAGGTATCCGGACGCCAGCGGTCCGCGGACGATCGTCGGTCATTCGCTCGGGGGACTGCTCGGCGCGATCGCGCTACTGACGCGGCCCGAGACGTTCGAGAGCTACGTCCTTGTCAGCCCCGCGCTCTGGTGGGGGTTCGAGGTCGCGCTCGAGGGCATTAGCCCCGGTCGATTCTCGGAGCTGCCCGAAGGGACCCGAGTCTTCGTTTCCGTGGCGAACGAGAGCGGGGACCTGCCTGGCGGCGTCTGGGGGTTCGCGCACCTCATCGAGCGTGCGGATCCGAAGCCGTTCGCGTGGCGTCTTGCACGGTACCCGAACGAGAGCCACGGCTCGGTCTCGCTGCGCGCCATGTACGATGGTCTGGAGTGGCTGTACTCGCAGGCCGGTCCCGGAAATTGAAGCACGAGGCTCGTCACGTCGGGCGTACGAGTTCGGTGCGGGCCGGTCTCGCGCTCGTCGCGCTGACCGCGGGCTGCTCTTCCCCCGACTCTCCGTTCGACCTGTGGGACATGCAGATCGGGATGCCCTTCGCCGAGCTCGAGGCGATCTCGCTCGATACCCAGGAGTCGGCCTTCACCTGCGTGACCTCGTTCGGCGGCTTCCGCAGCTGCTCCGTGCCGCTCACGGGGACTCCCGGCCGCATGGACGCGCTCGTCGACAGCACGGGTCGGGTCGTCGAGCTGACCTTCACGACCGGATCCGATCACCTCGTGTCGAACGTCACCGGGGACGATGGGAGCTCGTACGACATGCTCCTGAATCTGTACCGAGCGTCGACTCGGCTCGCCGCGGAGTGGAGAGACGTCACCAGGTCGGACACCGTGTACTCCGAAGAGTCGGGGTGGATCGAGACGTGGCGCGCCGGGGATGGGCGGTGGATGGCCACGATCGTGTGGCAGGGGACCGGACAGCCCAGCGTGGTCAGGACGGCCGACGCGTGGATGACTCGCGCGCACGAGGTCGACCTGGCCGAGGCGGAGGACGAGACCGATCGCGCCACGTCGTCCGCGGACGAGATCGGGCCGGACCGGGCGGTCCGGGACGAGCTCCGCCGGCTCGTACAGGCCCAGCGGGCTTTCCGCGAGCGGAACGGCCGACATGCCGACGCTCTTTCGCCCCTCCACTTCATCCCTCGCGAGGATGTGCTCGTGGAGATCGGCGCCGCTCGACCGGCCGGGTGGTGGGCCCGCGGATGGACCATCGATGGGCCCGAGTGCGTGGTGTGGGATGGAGTCCCCCCGCCCGCATCCGTCGACTTCCGGGGGAGGGCGGGTGAACCGACGTGCTCGTGACCCGTCCGCAGGTCGCGCTTGCTCTCCGCGCCGGGGGAGTGACCGTCCTCTTCGCCGTCCTTCTCGCGCTCCTGTGGTTCGTCCTGTATGGGCTCCCCCGTCCCGAGCAGGAGTTTCTGGCGCTGGCGATATGGACGCCGCTCCTGGGGATCTTCACGGTGTTCTGGACGCTCATCCTCGCGGGTTGTCTGGAGCGAGGCCGCCGCTTCCTGGCCGCACTCGTCCTGGGTGCCGCAGGCGGACTCGTCTGGTTTGTGGCCGCCACGATTCCGAGGGGACTCTGGCTGGCCTGGGTGGACCTCCCGGTGTACGTGATCTGGCCGTTGTCTGCGGCCCTCGGCGTCGCCGCTGTCGCGCCGCGTCGGGGACAGGGCGTGCAAGATGGCAGGGAAGCCTGGCGGCCCGCCGTGGTGGGGATGACGGGGATCGCGACGCTGACGGTCGCTCTGAAAGCGTCGCCCTGGTGGGGTCCCGAATCGGAGCTGGCCGTCAGGGCCCTCGGCGCGGTCATCGCCCGCCCACAACCGACCGTGACCACCGGCGACACGAGCTCGCCGAGACCATATCCGGGAGCCGGCGGTGCGCCCCTGATCGCGCCCTGCCGCGAGCCTGCTCCTCGGCCCCTTCCCCTCGATCCCATCGTCGTCGACTCGATGTCCATCCCCCGGTTCATGGGGAGATTCTCGGATCGGCGCGAGCAGGAGGTGGGCGGCGCACGGCATGTCTATGGCCGGACGCTCGGCCTCTGGTCTGTCGAGGGCAGCCTCACGGGTCTGCTGGAGTCGCGCGCCGGGCCCGCCGCCGGGCCGGTGCATCGCGCGATTCTGGAGCGCGCCCGGTTCGAGGAGCCCACCGGCGCGCTGAGCTTCGATGCGTACTTCGAGGACGGCTTCGTCACGCGGTTCCGGGGCGTCCTCGCGCGCGGATCGGTGGACGGTGTGCTCGAGACCGTGGACGGCGAGTGCCTCACGCGGGTGCTCTCGACCGACACCGTGACCCTGAAGCGGGATCCCGGTCACATGCCCCCGGCTGCCGGGCGATCGTTCCGTGATGTAATGGCCGAGTTCGTCGCGTCGGGCGCCTATCGTCGGGAGAGACGCTCCAACGACGGGGTCAACAGAGGCCGAAGCGTCTCTGTGGACGATGGCCGCTGGAACGACCCGATGACCTCGGCCATGTACTTCGCCGCTCGTTTCTCCTCGCGTGCCGAGGCCACCGCCGCGCTGCGGCCCGGGGGCATCGCGACACCGAGGGCACAATCGGTCTTTCTGCGCGACATCCTCCACGCGGTCCGGATCGATGGAACGGGGCGCGCCGAGTGGACGGTCCTCGGGCCAACCGAGATCCTCGTCGCCTACCGGACCGAGCTGGAGGCTCGTGAGAGAGCGCGCACATTCTCGGACCTCCGGACCCGGATCGTCCCGGTGGTCGGTCGGCGATGACGAAACCGGCGTGTCACGGAGGCCTGGTACGGATGGTGAGTCGAGCCACTGCGTTCACGCTGCTTCTCTGTTCGGCGGAGGCGGTCGCGGCCCAGTCACCGATCGCCACCGTCGAGAATATCGCCCTCCACAGCTCCTTTTGGCAGAATCTGCATGTGACGCTCTACGCCGTGGCGAGGGGGAGCATGCCCCGTGAGCTGGCACGACAGCTGAGACTGCCGCGCATTGGCGGCATGGCGATGGCGCCCCTCGATGGCGCTCTCGACCCGGGGGAGCGGCGGGCCTGGGACCTCGCGGTCGGCTACTACCAATCGGATCTGGCCCGCAGGGACCTGAGGACCGGCGTCGGCATGACCGATGTGCACTGGGCGCTCGCCGCTTCGGATGACACCGAGTCACCCGCGCCGCCGGCAGGCCTGGACGCCGAGCACCGTGCACACCTCGCGGCCGCCGCCCCCGTGTACCGCCGGTACTGGTGGCCGGATCACGATCGGCGAATCCGTGAGTGGATACGGGGTGCCGTCGAGGGAATATCGACCGTCAGCCCCGACATCAGAGTGCGAATCGCATACTTGCTCGAGACCGACTGGTTTGAAACGCCCGCCCGGGTGGAGGTCACGTACTACGGGCGGGCCTACACGACGCTGGAGCCTCGACCACTCACGCTGCTGGCGGTCATCGATCCCGACTACTCCGGCTGGGCTGGTGCGGAGATGATCTTCCACGAGGTGACGCATGCCCTTACCGGACCACTGGAACGTCGGTTGGGCCGATACGCGACCGACGCAGGGCGTGACACGAGTGGACTGTGGCATGCAGTCCAGTTCTTTCTGGTGGGGGAGGCCTGGAGGCTGGAACTGGCGGAGCGTGGCATCGACTACGAGCCTCACATGTACGCCAATGACATCTTCAGAACCGCCCTGCCGGCGCTCGAGATCGGCTTGAGCGGATACACCCGAGGCGTGGTCGATGCCGAAGCGGCCTTCGACCGGTTCGTGGCGGCGCTCCCCCCTTGATCGATCATCCTCGACCCGTCCCCACGCGCGCTGTACACCGCGGGGTCGGAGGAACTCGGACTGCTCGGGCATATCGGCTGAGGGCCGCCGTGCCGGGACGAATCACCTGCCTGGCAGGATTGCTGGCGGCGAGTACATGCGGAGGAGCGATCGCCCAGGCGGCGCCACGGGTGTTGGGCGCCGACCTGCTTGAAGCCCTGATATCGGAGGCCTATCCCGGGGCGACGATCGACTGGGACGCGGCCGTGCTCCACCGTCCAGACGGCAACTCGGATCGGATCGAGATATCGTGCTACATCAGCGAGACGCGGGAGGGGCGTCGGGTCACGGCGGTGGCGCTCGATTTCCCGGCCCTGATCGAGGCCGCCGTCGAGAAAGCGATCCCCGTCGGCGAGGCGACGAGCGACGACCGGCCAGCCCGGATCGCCGTCGCTCCGCTTGGACCGTCCGGCGAGTTGCTGGACGTGCGGGTCGGCACCCTCGACCCCGAAGGGCACACGTCCTCGTGTCTGGAGATCAGACTGCTGTACGACGCGTTCGACGCGATGTTCTACGATCTCGATCTCGTTCCATCCGTCCCGGACCCGTCGGCCCCCTTCCTCGAGGTGCATTATCGGACCCTGCACGACCTGGACGACGGCCTCGGCGTCGTCCAGTGGCTCGGTGTACGGGACGGCCGGACCCTGGTACATCGGACACTACTGCCCGTGGCGGTCTCCCTCGAAGCCGGGGGTGCCTGGGAGCAGTTCGAGATACGACGACCGGCCCCGCGGGAGTTCGAGTTCCAAGGGATGAACACGGGCCGGACCTGGCGCTACCGCTGTCCGGCGGGCGACGTGTGTCTGGTGCCGGCGGCGGAGGTACTCGGCTGGCTGGCTCGACCGTGAACGCGGGACCGAAGCATCCGGCTCGTGTTCGGTCCGTGGCATCTGTCTGCGGGCCCGTCGCTGATCCCGGCCGGACGGCTGGTCGTTCGGCTGACGTCGAAGCTCGCCGCCGTATCAGCGGCCCGCCGCTTCGCCACGCTCCCCGGTGCCCCGTGACTCCGAGTCCGAGACGTCTAGTGGCTCGCCCTGCTTGAATCGGTACACGACGTCGCGGATCCGGTCGAATCGCTCGGTCGGATCCCCGGCGAGGGCGAGGAACGAGGCTTCGTACCCGTCGCTCAGGCGACCCACGCTGCGGCGAGGAAACGTCACCCGTGCGGCATGTTCCGTGAGCATCTGCAGGAGCTCCACATTGGTGAACACCCCCAGCTGATGCATGCCGAGGGCCTCGGTCACCGGGCTTCCCTCGCCGGCGTCCGAGCCGACGGCGATCCGCACACCGTTCTCCCGCAGGACCCGCAGATTCGCCTCGATGACGTCCCGCCGCACATCGCTGATCTCTTGAAGCCGGGTACCCAGACCGGAAGCGAGTGTGTCCGGCAGACTCTCGAACGAGCCGACGGTGGGGATCACCGTCACCCGCCGAGCGGCCGCGAGAGCGGCGTCACGCGGTCGGATTCGGAACCGTTCCGGATGCTCGATCTCGTCGATCCTCGCCGGGTCGTCGAGCTGCCCGAGTGACCCCGGGCCCATCGAGAAGCCCGGCAGATGCGCCACGATGTCCACGCCTGCGTCGACCGCCACGTGGAAGTCGTGGGCGGTCCGGACATGGGCGGCCACGCGGAGCCCGGCGTCGTGAGCGCGCACGACGAGGGGACGTACGAGCAACGGATCCATGCCCTTGTACCTGTGGGCGATGGTCGCGTCGCCGTGGCGGTCCGAGTAATGCTCGGAGTAGAGGAGGAACAGCTTTATCAGGTCCGGATTCGCCTCGTGCAGGGAAGCCCACTTCGCGTCGATGTCCTCCTGCGAGTCGACGATCGTGATCCAGTCCCCGTCGACGTCGTCGAGAGTCGCGTCGCCGCGCAGGCCGATCTGAATGGGGTGCCCATCGGAGGCGGTGACGCCCAGGGACGTGAAGTTCACGTCCACAGAGCGCGGACCACCGAACCAGGTGAAACTCTCCCCGATCGAACTCCGGTGGACGTTCATCACCAGGGCGTAGAACACGCCCTGTTCCAGGAACTCGTCGATGCGCGACCGAACGTATGCGATCGTGTGGGTGTGTGCCTCGGCGAAGGGTGGGATGACATAGCGACCGTTCAGACCGATGACGGAGTCGACCACCGCCGGACCACGGCTGGAGAACACTCCGTCGACGGAGTACATGGTGCGCGGCTCGAAGCCGCTTCCCGTCCACCACAGCCCCCCCCGGAACTCGTATGTGAGCCGGGCGTGCTCTCTCGCCGCGGTGGAGAGGGAGGCCAGCGACAGTAGACTGATGAGGAGTGTCGCTCTGACCATGACGTGAACTCGCGGTTCCCGGGATTGCTGTCCTCCAGATATTTGATAAAATATCATATCTGTCCGGAACGCGGCAAGCAGATGGCAAGCAGACAGGGAGGGCCGAGTGCAGAGAGAGCCCCTGCGCGAGACGATCAGACGGGCGCTGACCGACCGGATCGTCTCGGGCGAACTGGCATCGGGTGATCCCATCCGGCTGGTAGCGACGGCCGAGGAGCTGGGTGTCAGCGTGACCCCGCTTCGCGAGTCGCTCGTCCAGCTCGAGATCGACCGGTTCGTGGACAGCTCCCCCGGTCGCGGGTACTCAGTGGCCGCGATGACCGTCCTGGAGGTGGAAGAGGTGTATCCGCTGATCTGGACGCTCGAAGCCCTCGCGCTCCGCCTCGCGCCGCCTACACCGGAGCAACGGACCCTGTTGTCCGAGCTGAACGGACGCTTCCGAGCCTGCGAAGATCCCTCCGAGGCACACGACCTCGACCGCGAATGGCACCGGATGCTGCTCTCGCAGTGCCAGAATCAGACGCTTCTGGAGTTTCTGAGCCTCCTCAAGCGGCGCGGCGCTCGATACGAGGTCGCCTTCATGAGCGAGATGCAACGGGCCAGGTCGTCACGCTCGGCCGACCAGCACGACGAGATCGTGGCCTGCCTCGAGTCGGGAGACCACGACCGGGCTGTAACGGTGCTTGAGCAAAACTGGCAGCTCGGGCCGAGCGTGCTTCTCCCGTGGCTCGCGGCCCGATAACGCCGCATCCGGGGCCGTCCCCGACTCCTCGCTCTCGTCCGATCGAGAGACGTGATCCGCAGGGCGCGTTTCCAACTCCGAGTCGTGTAGCGGTGACTGACGGGGAGAGACGCGCGATCGCGACGCCCTGCAGCTCCTACCCGGACCACGAGCAGTCCTGTGACGCAACACGAACTCGCGCGGGTGGAAGTCAGGGTCGCTCTGTCGGCGCCTGTACTCGCCCTCGCGATTCCGGGGCGGCTCGGGGCGCAGCGCACACGGTCCGGGCGACTGCGGGCGGCCGACCGACGGGATCGCCGGGACGGTGGGGGACTGGCCGAACTCCTCGTCCACTCCGCGATTCGCGGAGTCCTCGCGCTCTCCGTTGGCATGACGACCGGTTGCTCCGCCGGACCGGTCGAGAGCGATCTTCCAGTGATCGTCCAGCTTCCCGAAGCCTACGAGCTCTCGAACATCATCCTCGCTCTCACTCCCTACGGACGTTCGGATCCCTGGGAAGTGCGGAAGGACTTTCCCTACTACGAGGCGGTGATGCGGCACTTCGCCCCTCACCTCGCTCACCCGCTGCTGGCCGAAGTGAGCTTCTCACGCGATCGCTGGCGGGAGTATCTCAGCTTCCGAACCGACGCCGTCGCATTCGCGTTCGATCAGTCCGGGAAACTGAGGAGGACCCGGCCCTTCTCCACACACGACGATCTCTCGCCCTTCGACGACCACCTGGAACTCATCGAAGACTTCGCGGCCGTGTCGGGGTTCCGAGCGTTCTTCGCCGACCATCGGGACTACTACGACTCGATCATCGCCGAGTACGGACGGTACTATCACGTGCAGGCCATGCTCCGGTTTCTGGGCGAGCGGACAGGCGAATCCCCGACCGCCCGGCGACACCTGATCACGCTCTCGCCGCTCGTCTATCGGATGAACGCGCACAGGGAGATCGATGACTCGACATCCGGCGATTTTCCGACGCTCTCGGACCACCTCGTCGGCGCCGGCACCGGAGGCGGCGGGTCGCTGGTGCGGGCCGTCGACGTGCACACGCTCTTCACCGAGACGAGCCACGGATTCATCAACCCCGTATCGGACCGCTTCGCGGAGATGATCCGCAGCCACTTCGATTACACGCGCTGGCAGCGGGACGCCGGGTACGAATCCGCGCTCGGCACGTTCAACGAGTACATGACGTGGGCCGCGTACGATCTCTTCGTCCGGGAGGAGTTCCCCGCAGAAGCGGCAGAGGCGAGCCTGTACTGGCACTACCAGAACGCGCAGCGCGGATTCCTCTATTCGCACCTGTTCGCGGGGAAGGTCCGTCAGCTGTACGAGGCCCGCCGGGAGGAGGGCGGGCGACTCGAGGATCTGTATCCCGACCTGCTGAGCTGGACGCTGGAGCGACAGGAGGACCTGAAACAGCCGTCCGTCGTGGGACAGGCGGCGACGGTGATGTCACGCTGCGACGGTCCGGAGGCGCTGGACTTCGAGTACTCCGAGCCAATGCACGAGAGCGACAGCGTGAGCGTCATCGTGCAGGACGGGCCTGTGCCGGTCGATACGCTCCTGCTGGCACGCGACGCCGGGGCGGTCGGCTGGTCGAACGACGCACGGATGGTGACGCTCCGGCTGAGCGTGCCCCCGTTGGACAGCCCCTATCTCGTCTTCAACTGGTGGGGCGCCCGGTACCCGCTGTCGAGTCGAAGCGGCGTGCTGATGGGAGCGACGACGATCGAAGTCCGATGCGATTCCGTTCCGCACGACCTGCGTGCCGGTCGACGACGGCACTGACACGAGAGAAGCGATGATGAGACCGAACCCGATCCCCGGTGGGCTGCCCCCGCTGATCGCCGTCGCCTGCACGCTCTGCACCTCCTCAATCGTGGCCCAGGAGGGTGCGGACGCCTGCCAGTACCAGGAACCGGTCTGGCACCCCGATGGCACGCGCGTCGAGTTCAGCTCGAACCGGGACGGCGAGTTCGAGCGGTACGCGGTCGACGTCGACGGCGGGAGTCTCCGTCGCCTCCTGCCCGACGGCTGGGGGGGCGGCCCCGCGGATTGGAGCGGCGACGGCCGTCGCGTCGCGTTCGCCTCGAGCCGCGAGGGATCCGGCGCCATCTATGTCACCGACGCCGGGTTCGGCGACCCGAGACGGGTCACCCCGCCGGAGATCGCGGCGAGTGCCCCGGCCTGGTCGCCCGATGGCGCCCGGATCGCCTTCGAAGGGCGGCGGGACGGGAATACCGACATCTACGCGATCTCCGCGGATGGGAGTGGCCTCGTTCGCCTTACATCCCACGAAGGAAACGATTTCCGGCCGAGCTGGTCGCCGGATGGAGAGCGGATCGCGTTCGGATCGAATCGGAGTGGCCGCTACGAGCTCTACGTCATGTCATCGGGGGGCGAAGACGCGCGGCCATTGACGGAAGGGCCCGGGAACTCGGTCGATCCGCGCTGGTCGCCCGACGGAGGATCGATCCTCTTCATGTCGGATCGATCGGGTGACGAGGAGGTCTACGCGATGGCGGCGGACGGCTCGCGCGTGGAACGGCTGACGGACCACGCCGGCCTCGACTACGCGGCCGACTGGTCTCCCGACGGTCGGCGGATCGCCTTCGTCAGCGTCGACGAGGGACGTTACGGCATCTGGACGATGAGCTTCGACGGGAGCGGACGCCGGCTCGTCATCGACGGATGCACGGACTGGCACGACGACGTCGATTATCTGACCGCCGTCCTGCCCCGGGTCCACGCCGATCTCTATCACACCGTGTCGCCGGAGGAGTTCGCCGAAGCCGCGCGTGAGCTGGCCGATCGAATCGATGGACTTCACGACGCCGTCGCACGGGCGGAGCTCGCCGGTCTGGTGGCCATGGTCGGCGACGGTCACACGCGTGTGAACCTGCTTCGGCCCGGAGCGCCCGGGGTCCCATCCGACCCCGGGAGTGGCTTCGTCCCGTTGCCGGTCGAGCTGTACGCGTTCGCGGATGGGCTCCACGTGCGGTCCGCCGCCCCGGATCACGCGGACCTGGTCGGGGCTCGCGTGGTGACCATCGGCTCGGTTCCCGCGACCGACGCGTTCGACCGGGTGCGGAGGTTCATGCATCGAGACAACGAAATGACCGTCCGCCTCGGCGTACCGTGGCTCCTCGTGCGGCCGGCGTTCCTTCGCGCGGCGGGCGTGATCGAGGGCCTCGCCTCCATCCCGATGGAGCTCGAGACGCCGACCGGAGTCCGTGTCCGACGGGAGCTGCGCCCGGCGATGGACGCCGACGCGGGCGCTGTGGACGCGTTCGACGGCCGGATTGCCGAACGACCCCTGTGGCTACGCGACAACGACCGCCCGTACTGGTACGTCGATCTGCCCGACGAACGCGCCGTCTACGTGCAGTTCAACGCCGTCATCGACGCCGAGGACGAGAGCCTCGCGTCCTTCGCCGTTCGGCTTCGCGAACGCCTCGGCGCGGGCGACGTCGAACGTGTCATCGTCGACCTGCGGCACAACGACGGCGGGAACTTCGTGCTCGCGCTGCCGCTGGTAGACGTTCTGGACACGTTCGAGGCGAGTCGCGGAGGACGCGGCTCCCTGTTCGTCCTGACGGGCCGCGCCACGTTCTCGGCGGCCGGGGTGTTCGCCGCGCTTCTGGAGGCACGCACCGAGGCCGTCTTCGCGGGCGAACCCACCGCGGCCCGACCCAACACCTACGGAGATCTGGACTCCTTCACGCTTCCGGCCAGCGGGCTCGAGGTGGCCTACTCGACACGATACTTCCAGCCGGCCGGGCCGTACGACGAGCGCCCGTGGATCGCACCGGAGATCACGGCCGAACTCACCTTCGAAGACTACGCCCGCGGCAGGGACCCCGTGCTCGAGGCGGTTCTCGCCTATCGGGCGGAGGAGCCGCTGAGGGACCGAATGCTGGAGGCGGCCCGGACCGGATCGGTCGAAGCCGCACTGGACCGGTATCGCGAGTTCGTGGCCCGGCCGGACGGACGCTACTACTGGGCGTTCGATGACCTCGTCGCCCTCGGTGTTCATTACTGGCGCGAGGGCGCGCTCGAGACGTCGCTTGCCGTGTGGCGAGAACTGGCTCGCGATTACCCCGACTCCGCCGAGGGACACGAGAACCTGGCCGAGACGTACCAGGCGTTGGACGATCGGGCGTCGGCGATCGACGAGCTCCTCGCGTCGTTGCAGGTCGACGCGCGGAACCCCGACGCGGTCGAGCTCGTTGCCGAGCTCTGCGGCGCGGACGCGGTCCGGCGCATGATGGAAATCGATCTGACCTCCGGAGCGGGGCTGGCCCGGTTGGGTGAGGCCTGTGGCATCGCTCCGAGCGAGGACGACCCCGCGACGGAACCCCCGGCGGCGACGGGGTCGCCGGTCGAGGTCGCGCTGGAGCCGTATGTGGGGAGGCTCGTCACGGTCGACGGCGAAATCGGCGGCCACCCGGCGCGGCTGATTCTCGATACGGGGGGTGGCGCGACGTCCGTGACCCCGTCTATTGCCCGGCAAATCGGTTGCGAGCCCTCGGGCCGCAGCGTGGGTTACCGGATGGACGGTGAGCGCGTCGACTTCGCGTACTGCCCCGCCAGCGAGTTGAAGATCGCCGGTGTTACGATTCGAAATGATCGTGTCGCCGTCTTCGACCTGCAGGCGCTACTGCCCGAAGACTTCCCTCGCGTCGATGGCGTCCTGTCCCTCGACGCGTTCTCGGCGCGTCCGTTTACGCTCCAGCTCGCAGAACGCCGCCTCACCCTGGAGACCCCGGAGAGCGCACGGCAGCGCATCGAGGGAATGACACGTCTGCGCAGCCGTGTGGCCACGGGGACGGACGGTGACGAGCTGACGGTGTTCGTCCGCGTCGGCGTCGACGGGACCGGCGGCTGGTTCCTCGTCGACAGCGCGAATCTGGATGTCGTTCAGGCCGCCTCCCACATGGCATCCTCCCACACGGACTCCGAGGAGACCTGGGAGGCCGAGCTCACGTTCGGGGATCTTGTGTTCGGACCCGCCGCGTTCCGAACGCGCGACCTCATCTACGATGGCGCGCTCTCGGAGAGCGTCATCCGGAGGTGGACCTGGACGTTCGATCTTTCGCAAGACGCGGTCTGGGTGGAGGCCGGAGGCTCCGGGCCGGCCGATGCCGGCGCCGGTAAGGCCGTCGGCTGAGACCTGAAGCCGCCTTTCCCCGGCCTGGTTTCCGGCCCACACTTCCTCGGCCGACGATGAAGTCGTTCGAGGGACGACGCGCACCACGGCACGACGGAACACCGAGAACCCGGGGGGGCTCCATGCAGACTCGCTTTGGCCAATCAACATCCGTGCGCCTGGCGGTCTCTGTCTTTTTGGGACTGGGATCGGTTTCCTGTGACCCGGGCTCGCCGCCACCCGCCGACGAGATCGCTGCCGCGGCCGACGCGATCGATGACGCCGCCCTCGCCTCCGGCGCCGACACGGCGGACTGGTTGGCGTTCGGACGCACGTTCGACGAGCAGCGGTTCAGCCCCCTGACCCAGGTCACGGCGAACAACGCCGGAGAGCTGGGCGTCGCCTGGTTCTCCGACCTCCCGAACGACCGCACTCTCTACGGCACCCCGCTCATCGTCGACGGCGTCATGTTCTACGAAGGGAGCTGGAACGTACTCCGTGCCGTCGACGCGACAACGGGCGAGCTCCTCTGGGAGTACGATCCCGAGGTCATCGAGCATGCCGGCGATCGCCTCAGGATCATGTGGGACGCGAGCCGCGGGATCGCGATCTACGAGGGCAGGGTCTTCATCGCCACGACGGATGGCCGGCTCATCGCGGTGGATGCGGGCACGGGGGCCGAGCTGTGGAGCACGATGACGCTCGACCCGTCGGAGCCGCTCATGATCACCGGGGCCCCCAAGGCGTTTCGCGGGCTGGTCGTGATCGGGAACGGCGGCACGGAGTTCGGCCCGACGCGGGGGTACGTCGACGCCTACGACGCCGAGACGGGCGAGCGCGTGTGGCGCTGGTGGGTCGTGCCGGGCAACCCCTCCGACGGATTCGAGAACGACGCCATGGCCATGGCCGCCGAGACCTGGACGGGCGAGTGGTGGGAGCACGGAGGGGGCGGCAACGTCTGGCACGGCATCACCTACGATCCGGATTTCGACCAGGTCCTGATCGGAACCGGCAACGGCTCGCCCTGGAACCAGCGCATCCGGAGCCCCGGCGGTGGGGACAACCTCTTCCTCTGTTCTGTCGTCGCCCTCGACGCGACGACCGGCGAGTACAGGTGGCACTACCAGACCACGCCGGGCGAGACGTGGGATTACAACTCGAACATGGACATCGTGCTCGCCGACCTTCAGATCGACGGTCGGGAGGTCAAGGCGGCCCTGCACGCGCCCAAGAACGGGTTCTTCTACGTGATCGACCGCTCGGACGGTTCGCTCGTCTCGGCCCGAAACTACGCCAACATCACCTGGGCGACCGGGATCGACATGGAGACCGGCCGGCCGATCGAGGCCCCCGGCGCTCGCTATGCGGACGGCCTGACGCTCGTGTACCCCGGCCCACTCGGCGCGCACAGCTGGCATGCCATGTCCTACAACCCCGCGACCGGGCTCGCGTATATCCCCGCCATGGATATCCCCGGCGGATACGGCGAGACGACGGTCGACGTCGAGACCTGGGAGAGCCCGGACTGGCGCTTCGACTCCGGAGTCGATTCGAACACGGCGGATATTCCGGCGGACTTCGGGACGGGGTCGCTGAAGGCCTGGGATCCGGTGACACAGACGCTCGCCTGGGAGGTCGAGAAGCCGGGGATCGCGAGTGCCGGCACGCTCACGACGGCGGGCAATCTCGTCTTCCAGGGTCAGGCGGACGGTTACCTGGTGGCGCACCGGGCAGACACGGGTGAGGAGGTGTGGCGGGGCGAGCTCGGGCTGGGCGTGGCCGCGCCGCCCGTCACGTACGCCGTCGATGGCATTCAGTATGTCGCGATCCTCGTCGGGTGGGGAGGCGCCGGGCCCGCGTTCATGGGCTCGCTGGTCGCCAAGCACGGGTGGGCGTACAGGGCCCAGCCCCGGCGGCTGATCGCGTTCGCGCTCGGCGGCGAGATCGAGCTGCCCCCGACGCCTCCGCCCGTGCTGCCAGAGCCACTCGACGACCCGGACTTCGTCGTCGACGCCGACATGGCGGCGCGGGGTGGGGTGACGTACGCTGAGACGTGCGTCATGTGCCACGGCGCGGGGGCCGTGTCGGGCGGTGTGGCGCCAGACCTTCGGGCGTCGCCTCTCGTGCTCCAGCGCGAGGTGTTCAACGACGTCGTGCTCGCCGGTTCGCTGCTCGAGAACGGGATGCCGCGTTTCTCGGCCGGCCTGACCGAGGTCGAGGTCGAGGGCATCCGGCACTACATCCGTTCGCAGGCCGCGCTGCACCTCGAAGCCGCTCGGAACGAAGAGAACTGAGGGCGCGGCGTCTTCGCCGGCGACCGGTCGACTCATCCCGGTCGCGAATCGGCGACTGGCGAGTGACCGGCTCGAAGGTCGGCGCCCGATTCGTTCTCGTTCTCGCGGCCGTCGGTGCGTGCTCGGACCGGCCGTCCGTACCGGACGCGACGCTGGTGATCACGAACGTGACGGTCATCGACGGTACGGATGGGGAGCCGCTCCCTGATGCAGCGATCACAATACGGGGCAACCGTATCGCGTGGGTCGGAGCCCGGAAGGAGCTGTCCGCTGCCGAGGGGGTCGCCGCACACGACGCGGGCGGCGCGTACGTGATCCCCGGTCTTTGGGACATGCACACCCACGTGCTGTGGGAGCCATTCGTGAGCGAAGGGTTCCTCCGCCTGTTCCTGGTGAACGGCGTGACCGGGATTCGGGACATGGGCGGGACGCTGGATGTGCTGTCCGCGGTTCGTCCCGGAGCCGAGTTCGACTCCCCGATGAACCCACGGGTAGTCGCGGCCGGCCCCTGGCTCAACGGGTTCGTGATCGACCCGCGAGCCGGGATCGCCGTCATGTCGGCCGACGAAGCTCGGGCGGCCGTAGGAGCCCTCGACGACGCCGGCGTGGACTTCATCAAGACCTATGTCCAGCTACCCCCGGAGGCCTTCTACGCGGCGGTTGACGAAGCCGGCCGCCGCGGCTTGCCCGTGTCAGGCCACGTGCCCATCGGCGTCTCGTCACGCGAGGCCTCCGACCTGGGGATGCGGAGCATCGAGCACATGAGGTCCGAGACCGGGGGCTTCTGCGAGGAGGCGGGAGGGAGGGCGGGCTGCGAGTATCTCTTCGACGCGTTCCGGCGGAACGGCACCTGGCACACCCCGACGCTCCTCATCCGTAGCAACCGGGCCCTGCTGGATCAGCCCTCGTCCATCGAGGATTCGACTCGACGATACACGCCGGCGTACCTGCTCGAAGAATGGGCAACCACCCTTGCCGACCGGCTCGGGCGGGAGTCGCTCGATGAGCTCGGGCGCCGGTATGCCGCCGAACGCGATCTCGCTGCGCACATACACGACGCGGCGCTCCCGATTCTCGCCGGCTCCGATGCCGGCGATCTGTTTAGCCTCGCGGGGTTCTCGCTCCACGACGAGCTGCGGCTCCTGGTAGACGCGGGCCTGTCTCCCCGCGAAGCGATATACGCCGCCACTCGCGGGCCGGCGGAGTTCCTCGGGGCCACGGACTCTCTCGGGACGATCGCTCCGGGGCGAGTCGCCGACCTCGTCCTCCTCTACGGGAATCCGCTGGACGACATCCGAAACACGACGACGATCCTTGCCGTGGTGCGGGACGGCCGGCTGTACGATCGCGCCGCGCTCGACGACATCCTTTCCCGGGTGGCGGAGGCGGCCGCATCGCCGCCTTGACGGCCTCGGCGAGTCGCGGCAATCGCCCACCGGGGTCCGTCCGCGTGTTGAGTGACGCCGTCGTCCTCAGACGCCGGCCCGTCGGCGTGCCGAATCGTCGCACTCTCCGACTGGAAGCCACGGCCATTTCGCCAGGGCCACCTCCCTCCGCCGACGTCCTGTTGGCAGTTCGAACACTGTCCGTGGATCCGTACATGCGGCTCAGGATGTCCGCCTGTCCGCCGAGCTACATGGAGCCGTTCCGGCTGGGGGAGCCGCTCGTCGGACACGGCGTAGCCGAGGTGATTCGCGGGGGGAGCGCGGCCCTTCCCACGGGGAGTCTCGTCACGGGCCTCCTCCCCTGGGCCGAGTACGCGTACTCGAGCTCGAGGCACCTCCGACCCGTTCCCGTCGGCGATTTCTCGGATGCCCAGCTTCTTGGCGTTCTCGGTATGCCCGGGCTCACGGCGTTCGTCGGCCTGTTCAGGTTCGGACGCCCTCGATCGGGTGAATCGATCCTGGTTTCCTCGGCGGCGGGTACGGTCGGACTCGTGGCCGGACAACTCGCAAGGCACCACGGCTGCCGCGTCGTCGGGATCACACGTTCGCGCTGGAAGCTGCCGCTGCTGCAGCAAGCCGGGTTTCATGACGCAATCGTATACTCCGGCGCCCGGGATCTCTCGGACAACTTGCCTCGGGTGGCGCCCGACGGCCTGGACATCGCCTTCGACAACGTGGGCGGACATGTCCTGGACACGGCGATCGACAACATGAAGCCTGGCGGACGGATCGTGTCGTGCGGAGCGATCTCGACCTACAACCAACGGGGGCGGCGACGTGGGCCGCCGGCTCTCGGACGACTCCTCGAGCGTGGGATTCGGCTGGAGGGGTTCAATGTCGAGGACCATGCGCTCGAGTTGGAAAGGTTCGAGCGCGAGGTCGCGCACTGGCTGTCGTCGGGAGTGTTGCAGGTTCCTTCGAGTCGGGTCGAGGGCCTGGCGAACGCCAGTGTCGTGTTCCGGGGGCTGTTCAACGGAAGCTTTGCGGGGAAGGTCACGCTGGGGGTCCGCGGCATCGGCGGGCGCAGGCCGTAGCCCCTCACTGTGTCAGAGGGACGTAGCACGGGCTGCAGGTCGCCGGCTACTCGGGGAGCGAGGTCCTCTCGCAGTGCAGGAAGGGGTAGCTGCCGGCGTCGATCCGATCCTGGCGCGGCGGTTCGGGAGTTTCATGAGACCGAGCGCACCTCCCCATCACGGCCTCCTCCGCGCCCCTGAGGTCAGCGCGTTCAGGTAGGCGACCAGGGCGTCGATCTCCTCGGGCGTGAGGCGCAGCGGATTCAAGCGCCGGTCGAGATTCGGGTTCGCTCCCCCGCCCAGGTCGTAGAGTCCCACCACGTCCCGCAGCGTCCCGAGGCTCCCGTCGTGCATGTAGGGTGGCGTCAGAGCGACGTTGCGGAGTGAGGGCGTGTTGAAGCGTCCGCGGTCCTCGGGCCGCCCCGTCACCTCCGCGGCACCGATGTCCTCGCTCCCCCAGCTCACCCCCGTGTTATGCAGCCGTTCGTCCGTAAACAGGGGACCGCCGTGGCAGGCCGCGCAACCGGCCTTCCCAACGAACAGCCGGTACCCCTCTCTCGCCTCGACGGAGAGCGCGTTGGCGTCGCCAGCGGCGAATCTGTCCGCCGGACTTCCACCCGACCGGAGTGTGCGGACGAAGGACGCGAGCGCGGCCGCCACGCGCATCGAGTCGATCCCGCCATCGCCGAACGCCTCTTCGAACGCGCGGCGGTAGCTCGCGTCGGCGTGAAGGCGATCCACCGTCTCCGGGAGGGGAAGCCCCATCTCGCGGGGGTTGGCGATCGGTTGAACGACCTGTTCCTCCAGCGTCTCCGTTCGGCCGTCCCAGAAGAAGGGTCGGGCGTACCCGGCGTTGAGCAGGGAGGGCGTGTTTCGGGTCGGCCGCTGGCCATCCGCCCCCCGCGAAAACGACGTGATGTCGGCGAAGGCGCGGTCCGGGCGGTGGCAGGATGCGCAGCTCACCGTTCGATCCGACGACAGGGACGGGTCGAAGAACAGCCGACGTCCCAGCGCGACCTTCTGTGGCGTCAGCGGGTTGTCTTCGGGGACCGGCATGTAGAGGGGAAGCCCCTCCGGCGGTGCGGCCGCAACGTTCGCTTCGCCGCCTGTCACGCCGTCCGGTGGGGGGCTCGTCTGAGCGAGGGCCTCCGTCGAAGCGAACGCCCCGACGGCCAGTATCGGGATGCCCAAACGCAACACCCCGGGCATCGAGTTCCCGCAACGTGCCGGTCGCCTCATCGGATCTCCGGTGGCTCCGGACGCGGGCCCCTCAGGGACCGCCCGTCGCCCACCCCGTGAGGCGCCAGATCTCGTGCTTTGGCTGCCCGGCGGTGAAGGAGATGAGACGTCCGTCCGGGCTTACCTGGAGCTGAGCGCCGCTGCCCGGCGCGGTTGTCAGCAGGAGCTCCGGATCGCCCTCGCCGTCGACCGGAATCCGGAGGACGTCCACACCGCTGTCGGGTCGAGAGAACTCGGCCAGAAGCACGTGACGGCCGTCTGGTGTCCAGGGGATGGACCCCTGGTTCCCCCACGTGCCTCGCGTCTCCTCGAAGCGGTAGATGTCACGAGCTACACCCGTTCCGTCCGCGCGAGCCACTGCCAGGCGACGATCGTCACCGGACCCGTGCAGGAACACGACCCACTCGCCGTCGGGCGATACGCCGCCCAACCGGTGCACCCCGTCCCGAACAACCCGTCGTTCGTGGGTCGCCAGGTCCAGGGCCACCAGCTCGCTCCCGGGCACGAAATACACGATTCGCCCGTCACGGGCGGTCTCGAAGAGGCCGAGTCCATCGGCTTCGCCGGGGGTGACGGTGATCTGAGGCACGAGCTCGCCCGACGCCGAGTCCATTCGGAACACGCCCTCGGTTCCCTCCGCGTCGATCCCGTACAGCAGCAACCCGCGATCCGTCCAGCGGAGCCTTCGCGCCTGGGACAGGAACACCGGCATCTCGCGGAGTGTCTCGCCGTCGGCCGACTCGACGACCAGGAATGCGTGTCGGAAACCAGGGAGGTCGAGCAGGTACGCGAACCTGGCCCCGTCCGGGGACCAGGTGCCGTAGTTCGACGGTCCGTCGGAGCGGTTGCCCACCGGCTCGGGGGTTCCCATCGCTCGTCCGGTCGAGAGATCGACGGAGACGGTGTGCACCTGACGCGACTCGGCGGCCACGCCGTAGTAGTACGCATCCTTCGCGAAACCGAATGGAGACAGCTGCCACACATCCTTCTTCAGGGGCTCGGCCTCGCCGGCGGGCTTGCCCTCCCTGACCGGGAGGATCCAGATGTCGCGAGCGTCGTCGCGCTGCCGATGCAGGAGGACGCCCCCGCCATCCGGGAGCCACCCGAGCAATCGATCGTGACCCGGACCCCTCACGAGCGTCGACTTCCGCGAGCCGTCGGTGGAGAGGGCGAAGACATCCCGCTGTCGAAAGCCC
>JAWWCR010000034.1:0-33081 GCA_033720355.1 Gemmatimonadota bacterium | reverse complement strand
TCGCGACGGCCAGGCCGTCTACACCGATATCGCCCGGGCGAAGGACCAGGCCGAGTTCACCACCGCGGTCTCGCGCATCCTGGAGCTCGGGGCGAAGGACCGGGGGCTGCTGCAGGACTTCATCGTCCAGCGGCAAGGGCAGCTCCCGGCCCGCCAGGTCGAGCCCCGGGAGATCGGGGCGGACGCCCCTCCCCCCCGTGAAGCGGAAATGGGTCCCACGCGGCCCCAGGAAGCGCCTGTGCCTGCTGAGCGGGTACCGGAGCCCTCCCCTACGCAGGAGCCCGGTGCGGCCGTTACGGGGCCTCCAGCGGCCGAGGGCCGATCGGAGATATTCCGGCAGATCACGACCGCGTTCCGGGCCAACGCCCAGGGGAGCCCCGTCCAGAACCTGCGGCGCGAGATCGAGCGCATCGGCAAGCAGAAGGGCGCGAAGGGCCTCCTCGAGGCGATGCCGGACGACGAGCTGCGTGAGCTCGACGAATGGCTGCAGCGGTTGCCGCCGTCTCCGACGCCCCGCGCGGCGGACCCGGTCGTCGCCCTGCAGAACGCGATCGCGCGGATCCGGAACGAGCGGGCCGCGCCGTCGACGATGGACGAGATCACCGAGATCGCCCTGGGGCCGGAGCCGGCGGCCGAGCCCGCGGTGCCCGAGGAGGGCGCCCTGGGAGGCCTTGAACAAGGCCCGTTCGGGCCCCAGGTGACGTCACGCGGCCCGGAGCCTGGCTCGCCCGAAGCCGAGCGGTACCGGACCGAGCGAGAGATCAAGCGAGCGGCTCCGGAGCGCCCGCCGCCCCCGTCCGAAGTCGAGACGGAGAGGGCGCCAGAACTGTTCGGCGACCGGGAACCCGAATCCCTCCGGCATGACCCCGATCACCGTGGTCGGCGCCCCGTTGAGCTCGATGGTCCGTCCGACGATGTCGGCGTCCGCGCCGAACTCGTTCTGCCACGCGGAGTGCGCGAGAAGGATGACGTCGGGGGCGCCCGGCACGGCGTCGTCCGCGTCGAATACGCGCCCCGCGGCCGGCCGCACGCGCAGCAGCTCGAAGGACTGCGGATCGATGAACACGCCCCACATCCTCCGGATCGACCCCGATCCGTCGGTCAGGTGCGCGAGCGCCTCCACGTACGCGCCCAGATCGACGAAGGTCGTCTGCCGCTCCCTCCAGTCGCGATAGTCGTGCGGCGTGACGGCGAGGGGCAGCCCCTCCTCCACGTTCTCGCGCTCGAAATGGACGAGCTCGCTGGCCCGTTCGAAGGGAAGCCCCCGAAAGATCGTTCCCCACGCGATGCTGAACGTCGTCGCGGTCAGACCGATGCCGAGACCCAGCGCGAGAATGGCGGCTACGGACAACCCCGGGCGGCGGCGCAGCCCGCGCAGCCCCATCCTGAGCTCGCGCCCGAAGCGCCCGATCCGCTCTCTCCAGCCCACGGCCCCGGACGCGCCGTCGCGCGACGCCGCCCCGTCGTTCGGGCGGGCCGCGAGGGGCGCCGCGGCGATGCGCTCGGCGAACCCGTACAGGATGGCGTGCGTCACCGAGCGAACCCAGAACCCCGCAACGGCAACCATGCCGCGCCCACGCGCTCGCGCGAGGCGAGCGCGGAAGGTGCCGCACATGTCGACGGCGAAGCGCCGGCGGAACTCGGGCGGATAGACACGGAGAAGCCACAGAAAGACGCGCGGTGTCTCCTCGGACGATCCGGACGCCGTGCGCCCCGCCGAGCCCGCCATTACGCCCCGGCCCCGTCGCCGATCAGATCCAGCCGGCGTCCCGCCTCGACGAGCTCCGCGAGCCTCCCCGTCTCGGCCGTCAACACACGCCGGCCCAGGGGCGTGAGCCGGTAGTACTTCCGGCGCCGGTCGGCGCCGGCATCCTCCGGGGGCGGGTCGGCGTCTTCAACGAGCCCATCGTCCGACAGCCGCTTGAGGTGCCGGTACAGGGGCCCCGTCTCGAGGGAGACGCGACCGTTCGAGCGGGTCTCGACTTCCTGTACGAGGCCGTAGCCGTGCGCATCGTGCTCGGCGAGGGAAAGGAGGATCAGGTGCACGGGCGCCTTGAGCGGCAGGAATCGGTCTACGTCCACGAATCGCGTCTCCCGGTCGGTCGGGTCCGGACAACTAGCAACGATTCGTATATATACGATTTGTATACATTTGGCAAGCGAGCGGCTTGCCGGTCTCGTCGCCCGCCTATTCCTCGCGCATGGTACGCACTGGGTCGATCCGTGTGCTCCGGCGAGCCGGCACCCACGCCGCCAGCCACCCGACGGCCCCGAGGGCCACGACCACGCCGATGAACGTGAGCGGATCGGTCGGCGACACCTCGAACAGCAGACTCTGCATCACGCGGGTCAGGGCCAGCGCCATCAGGATCCCGGCGGCGCCACCGATGACGATGTCGGAGAGCGTGTCGCGTTGCACGAGGGTACGCACCGCTGACGGCCGGGCGCCGAGGGCGATCCGGATCCCGATCTCGCGAGTCCTGAGCGCCACGGCGTAGGCGACCACGCCATAGATGCCGATGGCGGCGAGCAGCAGAGCCAGACCGGCGAATCCGGCCAGGATCAGCAGGGTGAAGCGGCGCTCTGCGACCACCGTGGCGACGCGATCCTCGATCGTCGCGAGCGTCACCGGGACATCGGAGTCGACCGACCGGGCGATCTCGCGCACGGTCGGCCCCAGATCGGGCCGGATCGCACCCTCGGGCCGGATGACGGCCGTCATGCCCCACGACCGGAACGGACGCTGCGAGTACGGGAAGTAATAGGTGAGGGCCGGGGCCCGGGTCAGATCGCGCTGCCGGATGTCCCCCACCACGCCGACGACGGTCGCCCATTTCTCCTGGTTCCAGTAGTTGTCCATCCCCCCGGAGGTGATCCGTTTTCCGATCGGGTCGTCACCCGGCCAGGCTTCATCCGCGAACGCCCGGCTGACGATGGCCACGTGCCCGGTCTCCGGACGCTCCGTGCCGTCGAACAGCCGTCCCTGGATGAGCGGGATGCCCAGGGCCGCGAAGGTCTCGGCGCTGGCGAGCTGGTAATCCCCGGTCACGGCCGGCGCCGGCCCTCCCTCGACGTCGATGATCCCGTTCGAGATACCCCCCATGGGTGCGACGGAGATGTACCCGACCGCCTCGACCCCGGGGATGACATCGAGCTCGCCGAGCAAACGCTCGTAGTAGGCGCCCCGCTCTTCGAGCGTCGGATAGCGGCTCGTCGGAGGGTTGAAGGTGGCGAGCAGGATATCCCGCGTCTGGAATCCGGGCTCCACCTGGAGGATTCTCACGAAGCTGCGGACGAGCAGACCGCACCCGATCATCAGGACGATGGAGAGAGCGACCTCCGACGCGATCAGAAATCGCCATAGCGGCGTACGCGCCCGGGACCCGCCGCCCCGGCCGGCCCCCGTGATCGCTGGCGCCAGCAGACCGCGGGACGACCGCATGGCCGGGGCGAGCCCGAAGAGCACGGCGGTGAGCCCGGCGATCACGATCGTGAAGACGAGAACGCGCGGATCGAGCTCGAACGTGGCGAACGCCGGAAGGGCATCGGGCGCGAGCAGCGGTACGACCCGAACGATCGCCGAGGCCAGGGCAAGCCCGAGCGCGGTGCCGACCACCGTGAGGGTCAGCGCCTCGGCGAAGAGAAGCCGCGTCAGGCGACGGCCTCCGGCGCCCAGCGCCTGTCGCACCGCGAGCTCCTGCCGACGTCTGGCTCCGCGTGCCATCCCGGTGCTCGCGAGGTTCGTGCAGGCGACCAGCAGGAGGAGCGTCGACGCGCCCAGGAGGATCAGGAGTGGCCGCCGGCTGTCCCCCACCAGCGACGACTGCAGCTCCTCGACGCGGACGCTCCTCGGGAAGAAGCTCTCGAACGAGCTGTCGTCGGCAGCCGTCGGATCTTCCTCCAGGAACCGGTCGGTGATGACGTCGAGCTCCTGTTTCGCGCTCGCTCGCGAGGTCCCCTCGCCGAGCCGGCCGATCACCCGATAGTTGTGGGCCGTACGGGACTCGGTCTGCTCCGAGAGCTCGATGGGATACCAGATGTCCGCACCGGTGGGGTAGTCGAAGCCCGGCGGCGCCACACCGACGATACGGGCGTCGAACCCGCCAACCTCTATCCGATGGGACTCGAGCTGCGGGTCCGCGCCGAGGTACGTGCGCCAGAACCGGTTGCTCACGATCGTGGCCGGGTCCGCGCCGACCCGGTGCTCCTCGGCGAGCAGGTCACGGCCCGCGACCGGGGTGACGCCCAGCGCTCTCAGGAACCCCTCGCTCACCGCCGCGGCGCCCGTCCGGATCGGCGAACCGGTCCCCAGCACCGTCGTCTGCCCTCCCCCGGTGTGCGCGACCAGGCTCGTGAAGCTCCCCGAGCGCTCGCGCCAATCGACGAAGTTCCGCCAGGCCACCTGCATCTGCTGCCCCGAGCCGCTGAGCTCGTGAACGCGGACGAGGCGACCCGGATCTTCGTAGGGGAGCGGCCGCAGGAGGACGCCGTTGACCAGGCTGAACACCGCGGTGTTCGCGCCGATCCCGAGCGCGAGTGTCAGGATCGCGACGATCGCGTATCCGGGGTTCTTGCGCAGCACACGCGCGGCGAAGCGGAAATCCTGAAGCCATTCGGACACGGGCGTCTCCTCCTGTCGACGGGGTGGCCCACCGCGACGGGGGACGTCCACGCGGGCGGACCCGCACCTTCGATGCGACGAGGCGACGTCAGGGTTGCAGCCGTCACCGCCGGGACGAGACGCTCGCCTGCCGGACTACTCCGATCGAAGCGACGAAGCGGGGTCGACCGCGGCGGCGCGACGCGCCGGCACCAGACACGCCGCCAATCCCACGGCGGCAAGGAGACCGACGACCAGGCCGATGGTCAGCGGGTCGGTCGGCTCCACTCCGTACAGGAACGACGAGATCGCGCGCGTCGCGACCAGCGACAGCCCCACCCCCACGACCAGCCCGGCTCCGACGAAGGTCAATCCCTGTCTGAGGACGAGCCCGAGCACCTCGACGGTCCGCGCGCCGAGCGCGACGCGGATCCCGATCTCGTGCGTCCGCTTCCGTGCGGCCTGGGCCGTCACGCCGTACACGCCGACGATCGCGAGGAGAAGGGCCGAGACGGCGAAGACCCCCAGCAGGGTGAGCAGAAACTCCCAACGGGCCATCGACGATCGCCACACCTCCTGCATGGGACGCATCGCCTCGATCGGTATCAGCGGGTCCATCTCGGCGAGGACGGCCCGGACCGCGCCCCCCGCCGACGAGGCGTCTCCGCCGGTCTTCACGACCGCCCAGTTGGTGCGACCCCAGTCCTGTCGGCGGTTCTCGAACGCCTCCGCATGAGGCGGCTCTGTCAGCGTCCTCTGGTGCTGGTCCGCGACGATCCCGACGATCTCGTACCAGATCGACTCGGCCGTAGCGCTTCGATCGTACGCGATGCGCTGCCCGATCGGGTCTTCGCCGGGAAAGTGTTGACTCGCGAACGTCTCGTTGATCACCACGACGAGCGGGGCTTCGGGCCCATCGTCGGGAGTGAAGTGGCGTCCCCGGATCAGCGGGATGTCGAGGGCCTCGAAGTAGCCTTCGTCGGCGCGTCGATGCCAGATCTCGACCCCCACCCGCTCGGGTGGCCAGCCCTCCGCCTGAAACTGGCTCGACCAGTTCTGACCCCCCAGGGGCGGTCGGGCCACGAACCCGACGCGCTCGATGCCGGGACGCGCCTCGAGCAGCCTGGCGAACTCGTCCTGGAACGCGAGCACGTCGTCGCGGTGATCGTATCGTCCCGCGGGCACCGAGAACTGGACCGCCAGCACCGATTCCTTCGTGAAGCCCGGATCCACGCTCCTGAGCTCGAGGAAGGTCCGCACCATCAGACCCGCGCCGAGTACCAGCAGGAGCGTGACGGCGACCTGGCCCGCGACGAGCGTCCCCGCGGTCCGAAGGCCTCGGCGCCCGGCGCCCCCGGCGCGACCGCCCTCCTTCAGCGACTCCTGCACGTCACCCCGGGCGGCGCGAAGCGCGGGGACGATCCCGAAGAGGAGGGCGCTCGAGACGGCGGCGGCGAAGGTGAAGAGGATGACGCGCGCATCGAGCGCGATCTCCGTGGCGCCCTCGATCCCTACCGATCGCTGCGTCGAGAGCGCCCGCACGCCGATCCACCCCAGCGCGAGCCCCAGCGCACCGCCGACGAGCGCGAGAAGGCCGCCCTCGACCAGCATCTGCCGCGCGACCCGGCCTCGCCCGGCGCCGACGGCGAGCCGCAACGCCACATCGCGGGCGCGGTCGCTGGCCCGTACCAGCATCAGATTGGCCACGTTGATGCAGGCCAAGAGGAGGAGGAGCCCCACCGCACCCACGAGGACGTACAGGGGCGCCCGCACATCCTTGATGAGGAAATCCCGCAGGGGCATTAGACCCGCGCCCATGACGCGGTTGGTCTCGGGGTACTCGATCTTCAGACGCTCGACGACGACCTGGAGGGCGGCATCCGCCCGCGTCGCGTCGACGCCCGCAGCGAGACGACCGATGGGGCGCGCGAAGTGGGCGCGCCGGAACCACACCTGCTCGCGTGCGCCCTGCTCCCACCCCCACGGCGCCCAGATGTCCACGTCATCGCTGGGAAACGCGAACCCCTCGGGCATGACCCCGACGACCTGCCGAGTCTCGGTTCCCGCCGAGATGCTCCGCCCGACGATCTCGGGGTCGCCTCCGAAGTGGCGCTGCCAGGCCGAGTGGCTCAGCACGACGACGCCATCCCGGCCTTCCCACGTCTCGTCCCACGAAAGCCCCCGGCCGAGCGCGGGGCGCGCCCCGAGCACGTCGAAGAAGTTGCCGGTGACGCTCGCGATGCCGAGCAGCTCTGGCTCGCCATCCAGAATCAGGGTCGCCTCGTCCACGAAGTCCGAGTAGAGAGCCACGTCCTCGAGCGCGTCGACCTGCTCGCGCCAGTCGAGCACGTTCGCGGGGGCCGCCTGAGCGTGCTCCCAGCCGAACTCCGGGTTCGTCTCGTAGAGCATCACGAGACGGTCGGCGTCGTCGAACGGGAGGGGACGGAACAGGAACGCGTTCACGGCCGAGAAGATCGCGGAGTTCGCGCCGATGCCGAGGGCGAGAACGGCGATCGCGGCGGCCGCGAACCCCTTGCTGCGCCCGAGCGTCCGGAGACCGAAGCGGACGTCGCCGCCGAGACCAGCGAACGCGCGACCGACCGCGCCGGCGCCGGAATGCCGACGGGCCCACCGCCGCCGAAGCGCGAGATACCGGGTCTGGGCCACGATCAGACCGGCCACCTCGCGACACGCGAACACGGCCCTCGCCGGAACCGATCGCGGCTCGCGAGCCCTCTCGTCGTGGACGGCCAGCAGCTCCGCCCCGTACCGCTCCCTGAAGACCGCCGGACCGAGACGCAGGATCGACCGGAGCAGCGCGCGGGTCATGCCGCGTCCTCCTTCCCGAGCTTCTTCGCCCTCGCGGTCTCCAGCAGCCGCGAGATCCGTCTCGTCTCGCGCTCCGCCGCCTCCTGGCCCCGCGACGTGAGCGCGTAGTACTTCCGCCGCGCGTCGTCCGAATCCGATGGCGCGGGCACCTCCTTCACCAGCCCCTCCGCGCTCATCCGGTGAAGCGCCAGATACATCGCCCCCGTGCTCGGAGGCGTCCCGCCGCGACCCTCGATCTCCTTGATCATCCCGTACCCGTGGCGGTTCTCGTCGGCGAGCGCGAGCAGGATCTCGTACGTGAGCGGCGTGATCTCCAAGGTGTGTCTCCGGCCCGGGTAACTGTATTTACCGTTAATGCATTTTACACTTTGACACCGGATGGGCAAGATTGGTTGGTTCGGGGTCCGGGCACCGGAGAGCCATGGTGATGAGGGGCGACGCGGGGCTCGTCAATCGAGCCCCCCGCAAGCATCTTTCGTGCGGATCCCGCTCACGAAGTCGAGGGTCGCCGCCGCGCGGCTTCCCTCCCTCGTTTCGGCGGCTCGCGCGTGCGAGCCGGAGGCTCGAGAACACCGTGCACCGAACGCTCCCGTACATGCGCCGCCTCGCCGGCGGCGGTCTGCTCGCGGTTGTCGCATCGGGGATCGTGCCGCTCGCGGAAGGTCCCGGAAGGGGCCCGCGCCCGCTCGTCGCGCAGGAGGCCGTCGCGGACCCACAGCTCCCCACGACGCTCGACAGCCTCGTCGCCGCGATCGCCCGTCTCGAGCGCTCGCAGGACAGCCTGATCGCCGAGCTGGCGGGGCGCCGCGACTCCGCCGCGGCGAGCCTCGGGGCGGTGCCCGAGGGGATCCGCGGGATCGGGCTCCGAACCGCGGTCTCGTTCCTCATCCTGATCCTGGCCTTCGGCGTGGTCCGGCTCGCGAGCTGGATCCTCGATCGCCTGGCCGAGCGAAACGCCACGCGTCGACTGCTTTACAAGCGGCTCGTGCCCATCGTCCGGGTCTTCATCTGGGCGGCGACCGTGGTGGTCGTGCTGCGCGTCGTGTTCGGACTCGAGGCGCGGACGCTGCTCGCCGCCGGCGCGGCGATCGGGGTCGCGATCGGGTTCGCGGCGCAGGACATCCTGAAGAACATCTTCGGCGGCCTCGTGATCATCGGCGATCGGCCCTTCCAGGTCGGAGACAAGATCTCGGTGGAAGGCACGTACGGGGAGGTGACGGCGATCGGGCTCCGCTCGACCCGGATCGTCACACCCGACGACAGCCTGGTCACAGTGCCCAATGCCCAGATCGTGGACGGACAGGTGTCCAACGCCAACTCCGGCGCGCTCGACTGTCAGGTCGTCACAGACCTCTACCTGCCCGGCTGGGTGGACACGAGGCGCGCGCAGGAGATCGCCTACTCGGCGGCTGTCACGTCGAGGTTCGTGTATCTGAAGAAACCCGTCGTCGTGCTCGTGAAGGACCAGGTCTCTCACACCTTCCTCACGCACCTGAGGGTCAAGGCGTACGTCTCGGACATCCGCCACGAGTTCAAGTTCATGAGCGACGTCACGCAGCGCGCCCGCGAGGCGTTCGTGGAGGCCGGGTTGCTGCCCGCGTGGCATGGGGCGCTCGCACACGTCGTGTCTCCGGGTGACGCGCCCGGCGCCGGGCGCCCGACACCGGGTACGGACGAAGGCGGATCGTGACCACCGGGACGAACCCGACCGCCGGGGGCCCGCGCGACTCCGGGCGCGGCGGGGACGAGGCGGCCACGATCGACCGGGCCGCGATGGACCGGACGGCCGTCGACGAGCTGGCGCGTCGAATCGAGACCCGCCTTCGAGAACTCGAGAAGGTCGAATTCGGCGATGCGGCGACCCGGCTGGCCCCGGCCGTGGCCCTCTACCCGCCCGAACGACCCGAGGGCGCGAGAGAGCCGGTCGGCGCCCGTCGCGAGAAGCTGCGCGACACGGTTCGGACGATTCACGCCGCGCTCGCGGAGCTCGATCTCATCGAGCGACTCCACGACCGCCTCACGGAAGTCCAGGGGCTGGCCCTCGCGCTCGGTCGCGCGATGGGCGAGGCCGACGAGGCATCCGGTCCCGGTCCCGCGGACGAGATGCGGGACCCGCTCGCCGACGAGGTCATCGAGTTCGGGACGACCCTGACCGACGCCCTGCGGGTCCCGCATGACGCGTTTGTCGAGACGGCCCTCACCCGGTACGCGGCGGTCTCGAGCGCCGCGACCCGCGCGGCCCGGGCGCTCGAGAGGGAAGACCCCGACACGGACGATCGCACGGACGCCGAAACCGAAGAGCTGGCGATGTGTCTGCGGGAGCTCCGGGGGTGGCTGGACGACGAACCCCTCGCGGAGCTGCGATCGGCGGTCGCCGGGGCCATCGAGACCCCTTCCGTGAGCGGGAAGCGCACACGGGCGCGACGCAGGACAACCGGCGACGACGCGCCCGACGCGCTTCGTGCACGTTGGGACCGTGCGGTGGCCCCGGATCGTTTCGCCGGCGAGGTGCGTCGACTCGCGCTGGTGTCCGAGCTTCTCGATTTCCGGGTCTTTCTCGACGCGTTCGTGCGATCGCACCTGCTCGCCGAGCCGGAGCGCGTGTCGGCGGATGTCGCCCGACATCTCGGCGAAGCCGTGTCGGCGCTGCGCGCTCTGCACGACGAAGCCGAGCACGGCTTCCGACAGGGGAACCCATCCCCGCCACTGCGGCTCGTGCAACGTGGTCTGGAGGCGCTCCGGACAGCAGAGGCGGGTCTGCGTTCGGCGACGCCGGATGCCCCCCTTGCGGACGCGGCTACGGAGGGCCTCTCGGAGCTCACGGCCCGCATCGGGCGCCTCCCCGAAACGCTGCACATCTCTCCACTCGGTGCACCGGGCAAGACGCCCGACGTCGGCGAGGGTCGGCAGCGGGTCGAGCCGCGCGCCTGGGCCGAGGACGCGTTCGGATCGCTCGCGCTCGAGCGACTGCGCGATGCGGCCCGGCCGTACGACGATGCCCTCGCCGCCGCGACGGCTCTCATCCCGGGAGCCTGCACCGTGCTCGAGTACAACCTGGGGGCGGCGGACGAGCTCTCGGCGGCGGACCACGACGACGCCGCACGAATCCGGGAGGAGCTCGTGCTCGGAGGTCTCGACCGGACGGCCGACCGTCTTCAGGACGCGGTGGCCCGTCTGGACGAGATCCGCGAGGCGGCCCCCCTGGTAGCGCACGCGCTCGTCGCCGAAGCCGTCTCCGCCTTCGACACGCGGGCCCGCGCGGAAAGCTCGCTCCAGGGGCGAGCCCGGGATGTGTGGTCGTCGATCTACCTGGGCGCCGAGCTCGCGGGGACCTGGGCCGAACGCGAGGCGAGACGCATGGGGCGCGCCGCCGTGGCGCTGGTCTCCGCCGCCTCGACCCGAGCGGTCGGAGCCTTGCGGCAGGCTCGCGCGGTCGTCGGCGCGGATCCGGTGGCGACGGAGCGCGTCGACGCGACCGTCCGGGTGATCGCCGACGTCGAGCGTGTGGCGGACGAGCTGCCGTTCGTGTACCGGCGACTCTTCTCCTACCGGCCGCTGAGCGACCCCTCGCTGCTCGTCGGCCGCGACGACGCATCCGCCGTCCTCGATGAGCACCTCGAACGGTGGCGAAGCGGGATGACCGATGCCTTGCTCGTGACGGGAGCGTCCGGGGTCGGGCTGTCGAGCCTCCTCGAGGTTTGCCGCGAGCGGTGGGGCGACACGGTCGAGTGGAGGTCGGTCGCCCTGACCCGGCGCGTCCTGGATGAGTCGGTGGTGGCGCGGCTCATCGCCGAAGGGCTCGAGCTCGTCGAGGCACCCGCAACGCTCGCGGATCTGGGAGCCCTTCTGGCCGCACGGCCGCCGGCGGTGCGCCCGACGGTCTGCGTGATCGACAACTTCGAGATGCTGTACCGGCGGGGCGTGCTCGATCCGGGCCCGATCGACGAGACGCTCCGCTTCATGGCCACCTCAGATGCGGCGGTGCTGTGGATCGCGCCGCTCGCGGACTCTGCCTGGCAGGTGTTGCAGGCGTTGCGCCCGGGCGTCGCCTCCCTGGCCAGGGTCCTCGAGCTGAAGCCCCTCGACAGGGCCGGCATCGAGGCCGCCGTGATGTCGCGTCACCAGCGAAGCGGCATCCCGCTTCGCGTCGAGTCCGGCGCGACGCTCCCGATCGGGCTGCGACGCGCGCTCGCGAAGGCTGGTTCGGACGACGAGCGCCAGGCGGTTCTCAGGACGGCGTTCTTCGATCGCCTCTACGAGCTCAGCGAGGGCTACGTCGCGCTCGCGATCGTGTACTGGCTGCGCTCGATCCGGCTCGATGAGGCCACCGAGGTCATCCACGTCTCATCGCCCGCCCCCATCGATTTCGGGGCGTGGGACGACCTCGACGCGGCGGGTGCGTTCGCGCTCAAGGCGATTCTCGAGCACGGGTCGCTCACGCTGGCTGAGTACTCCGACGTGTTCGGGGCGAGCGAGGACGAGGCGTTCTCGGTCTTCGAGCGGCTCGCGAACCTGCTCATCATCCACCCCACTCACGCCGAGCGGGCGACCGGCGCGCGTCTCCGGATCCACCGTATCGAGCCGCTCGTCCGGTACCGGATCAGACCGGTGCTCATCCGGCCCGTCGAGCGGCTTCTGACCGCGCGCCGTCTCCTCTACTAGCCACGGTACCGCCCATCTTCGAGCTCGCCCGACTGTTCTTGAAGCTCGGCTTCATCGCCTTCGGCGGACCGGCCGCACACATCGCGATGATGGAGGAGGAGGTCGTCCGGCGTCGTGGCTGGATGACGCGACAGCATTTTCTCGATCTCGTGGGGGCGACCAACCTGATCCCCGGCCCCAACTCCACCGAGATGGGTCTCCACGTCGGCTACGAGCGTGCCGGCCCGGGAGGGCTGGCGGTCGCCGGCATCTGCTTCATCGGACCGGCCGTCCTGGTCACCGGCATCTTCGCGTGGCTCTACGTCGAGTTCGGGACCCTGCCGCGGGTCGAGCCGTTTCTCTACGGGGTGAAGCCCGCGGTGCTCGTGCTCGTCCTGGTGGCGGTCTGGCGACTCGGGCGGCGGGCCATAACGGGCCCTCGCCTCGCGGTTCTGGGGGTCGCCGTCCTCGCGGCCGTGCTGGCGGGCGTTGGCGAGGTGTCGGCGTTGCTGGGTGGAGGGGTCGTCGGGGCGATCTGGACACGTCTGTCGGACCGGAGGCCACCATCTGACGACATGCCGGGCACGGATCGCGGAGAACGCAGGGGGGTGCGGGCATCGTCGTTCGCCGGCATCCTCCCCATCTCGATCCTGGCCGCACCGCTCGTCCAGACGGCCGCGGCCGGAGTGCCGCTCCACAGACTCGGGCTGTTCTTCCTCAAGGTGGGGGCCGTGTTGTACGGCAGCGGGTACGTGCTGATCGCGTTCCTGCGGGGCGATCTCGTCGACCGTTTCGGGTGGCTCACGGAAGCGCAGCTCCTCGACGCGATCGCCATCGGACAGTTCACCCCGGGCCCGATCCTCTCGACGGCGACATTCGTGGGGTACGTCCTCGAGGGCGTCCCGGGCGCGGCGGTGGCGACGCTGGGCATCTTCCTCCCCTCGTTCCTGTTCGTGCTCATCCTCAACCCGCTCGTCCCGAGGCTCCGCGATCACGTCTGGACCGCGGCGTTTCTCGACGCCGTCAACGTCGCTGCCGTCGCGCTCATGCTCGCCGTCACGTTACAGCTGGGCGCCTCCAGCCTCACGACGTGGCCGGCATGGGTCATCGCCGGGATCGCCGGCGTCGCCGCGTGGCGGTTCGACGCCGGACCGGTATGGCTGATCGCGGGCGGGGCGCTCGTCGGCCGCGTGCTGGCCGTGTGGGCCGGCCCGATATGACCGCGGTCGCCGTCGTCTCGATCTCCCCCATCGCGGCGGAGGCCGGTGCACGGGTCGCCGACCGCGGCGGAAATGCCGCCGACGCGGCGGTCGCGGCCACCCTCGTTTCGGCGATCTCAGCACCCGGCATGTGCTCGCTCGGCGGCGCCGGGTTCGCCCTGGTCGCTCCCCCGGACGGCGATCCCGAGGCGATCGATGGCGGCTTCGAAATGCCCGGACGGGGTCTGCCTCGCGGCGACCTGGGCGGAGGACGAATCGACGCCCACCTCGAGTACGCGGGGGGCGTCGACACGACCGTCGGTCCGGGATCGGTGGCCACACCCGGCGCGCCGGCTCTCTGCGGACTCGTGGCCGAGCGACACGGACTGCTCGACTGGGCCGATCTCGTCGAGCCGGCGATCGAGGTGGCGTCGCGGGGCTTTCCGCTGCCCCCGGCCGCCCGCGACTACCTGGTCTTCGCGCACGAGGAGATCTTCGGGTGGAACGAAGACAGCCACGCCGCCCTGCACGACCGAAGCGGTCGCCTCCTCGCGGCCGGCGCGACGGTCCGGATCGCCCACCTCGAGACGAGTCTGCGACTGATCGCGAAGGAGGGCCCCGGTGTCTTCTACGACGGCTCGTTGGGCGCGGCCATCGCCGACTACGTCCGGGGTGAGGGGGGAGCGCTCGGGCGGGCCGACCTCGCCGCCTACCGACCGACCGTGCGACCGCCGATGAGAACGACGCACGGGGCGTGGGACGTTCTGACGAACCCGGCCCCGGCGGTCGGCGGCGTCGTGCTCGCGGCGATGCTCGGGCTGCTGGATGGACGGGCCCCGTCCGGCGGTCGGTGGACCGAATCCTGGGCCGCCCGGCTGGCTACGGCTCAGGCGGCGGTGCTCGAATTCCGCCGCACGGAGCTCGATGCCGCGGACGAGCTCGAGCTCGCCGCCGCGCGGCTGCTGCGAGCCGTCGAGTCGGGGACGCTGCGTCTCGTCGACGCGCCGTCGACGGTCCACACGTCGGCGGTGGACAGCGATGGGCTCGCCTGTGCGATCACCCTGTCCGACGGCTACGGATCGGGAGCCATGGCGCCGGGGACCGGTATCTGGCTCAACAACGCCCTCGGCGAGCCCGAGCTCAACCCCCACGGCTTTCACGGGTGGCCCGTCGGGCACCGGCTCGTGTCGAACATGGCGCCCACAGTCGCGCGTCAGCGAGGCGGTCCGGTGCTCGCGATCGGCTCTCCCGGCGCCGACCGCATCACGACGGCCCTCGTCCAGGTCCTCACGAACCACCTCGACTTCGGGATGACGCTTCAGGCGGCCGTCGATCACCCGAGGCTCCACGTCGAGCTGGTGGGAGGCGATCGTCGCGTGGCTCTCGAGCCGGGATTGCCGAGCGAAGCGCTGCCCTTCCCGACCCGCCCCTTCGACGCCGCCTCCATGTTCTTCGGTGGCGTCGCCGCCGTGTCGCACGACCCGACCGTCGGATTCCGAACGGGTATCGATGCTCGACGGGGGTGCGGCGCCGCGATCGGAGGGGCTCCGTCAGACGTTTCCTAAACCGCTCGAAAGCGTCAGATTGTGGGCCGCCCGTCGAGATCGCCCCGGGTGCACCGGAGTGCGGGCGAGCGCCCCCACGAGAGCCGAAGGATGAGCCCGCAGGAAGAAGAGGTCCCCGTTTCGGAAGAAGCGAAGGAGACCACCGCTCCGGATGAGCCCGGAGCTTCGAAAACACCGGATCGGGACGCGAGCTCGGAGGACGACGACGGGGCGTCCGGCGACGACGAGGCCGAGTTCGAGTTCCGACGCGATGACGAGTTCCCCGACAGCCCGCGGCGCCCGTTCGGCGGTCCGCCGCGGCGTTGGGACCGTTTCTGACCCGGTTCCCCGATACCTCTCCCACGCACCCGCTTACATCCGCGCAGCGTAGATGAGATCCCTGATCGTCGTCGAGGACCCGCGGCACTGGCCCGTCGAGTCCGATGCCGCCGAGGTCGTCTCGGCCCGCAACTACCTGACCGACCGCCGGTTCCAGGAAATCAGACGCGCCGCCGTATTCAACGTGTGCCGGAGCTACGCCTACCAGAGCGTCGGCTACTACGTCTCCCTTCTCGCGGCGGCTCGCGGGCACCGTCCGCTGCCATCCGTCGACACGCTCCAGGGGATGGGGGCGGGAGGCGTTGTCCGCCACGCCGCCGACGACCTCGACGAGTGGATCCAGCGCGATCTGGCGCGCCTGCGCTCGAACGAGCTCGTCCTCAGCATCTACTTCGGCCGAAACGTCGCGCGCCGATACGACCGCCTGAGCCGCGCCCTCTTCAATCTGTTCCCCGCGCCGCTGCTGCGAGCGCGCTTCACGAGGGGCGAGCGCTGGCGACTGAGGTCGATCCGGCCGATCCCCGCCGCCGAGGTGCCCGCGGAGCACCGCGACTTCCTTCTCGAGCGCGCGAACGAGTACTTCGCGCGCCCCACGCGCAGCCGCCCCGCGAAGAGCTTCGCCGACGATCTGGCGATCCTGTGGCGGGGGGATGATCCGTTCGCGCCCTCGAGCGAGGCCGCGATTCGGCGGTTCATCCGCGCCGCCGAGAAGCTGGGGATCGGATGCGAGATCATCGGTCCGAACGATGCCGGGCGAATCGCCGAGTTCGACGCCCTGTGGATCCGCGAGACGACGCAGGTCGACCACTTCACGTACCGGCTCGCCCGCCGCGCGGAGATCGAGGGACTCGTCGTGATCGACGAACCCGACGCGATCATCCGCTCCGGCAGCAAGGTCTACCAGGCCGAGGTGTTCGCGCGGCACAGGATCGCCACGCCGCGCACGCTCGTCGTCGGGCCAGGCTCCGAGGACGAGATCGAGCGCGAGATCGGCTGGCCGTGCGTGGTGAAGCGCGCCGACAGCGCCTTCTCGCTCGGCGTCACGAAGGTCGGTTCGCGCGAGGAACTGGACGGCACGCTCCGCGATGTGTTCGCGCGGTCCTCGCTCGCCGTGGTCCAGGCCTGGACGCCGTCCGACTTCGACTGGCGGGTCGGGGTGCTCGAGCGGAAGGCGCTCTTCGCCGCCCGGTATCACATGGCGCGGGGACACTGGCAGATCGCCCGCTACGGGTCTGGGGGGAACGTCCGCTACGGGAAGGTCGAGGCCGTACGGGTCGTCGAGGCACCCCCCGACGTCGTCGAGCTCGGCGAGCGTGCGGCCTCGCTGTTCGGCGACGGGCTGTTCGGCGTGGACATCAAGGTGGTCGATGACCGGCCGCTGGTGATGGAGGTCAACGACAACCCGAACCTCGACGCGGGGTACGAGGACGCCGCCGAGGGGCCGCACATCTACGAGACGCTCGCCCGGTTCTTCCGCACGCGTCTCGACCGCCCGCGGGGCGGCGCGGCCGCGGTGGCGTCCGACGGGTCGACGGAGACCTCCCCTTGAGCGGGCGTTTGGGGATCTTCGATGCGTACGGGGTCGAGATCGAGTACGCGATCGTCGATGCCGACTCGCTCGATGTCCGGCCGGTAGCGGATCGTCTGCTCGAGGCCGTCGGGGGCGAGGCGGCGAGCGATCTCGAACGGGGCCCGATCGCCTGGTCGAACGAGCTCGCGCTCCACGTGCTCGAGCTCAAGACCAACGGTCCCGCCCCCGACCTCACGGCGCTTCCGGAGCGGTTCGCCGCCGACGTGCGCGTGGCGACGGAGGCTCTCGACGGCCTCTCCGCGCGGCTCCTCCCGGGCGGGATGCACCCGTGGATGGACCCCGCCCGCGAGACGGTCCTGTGGCCGCACGAGTACAACGAGGTATACCGGACCTTCGACCGGATCTTCGGGTGCTCGGGACACGGGTGGACCAACCTCCAGAGCGTCCACGTGAACCTCCCGTTCGGCGACGACGAGGAGTTTCACAGACTCCACGCGGCCATCCGACTCGTCCTCCCGCTGACCCCCGCGCTCGCGGCGAGCTCGCCCGTCGTCGACGGGCGGGTCGGCGACGCGCTCGACCGGAGGCTGGTGGCGTATCGGCAAAACTCGGTTCGCGTGCCCTCCGTCGCCGGTGAGGTGGTGCCCGAGCCGATCGACTCGCCCGACGCCTACGAGCACGAGATCCTGAAGCGGATCTACGACGACCTCGCGCCGCTCGACCCCGGGGGGATCCTGAGACACGAGTGGGCGAACGCCCGCGGCGCGATCCCCCGCTTCGATCGCGGATCGATAGAGATCCGGCTCCTCGACGCCCAGGAGTGTCCGACTGCCGACCTCGCGCTGGTGGCGGCCGTGGTCGACTCGGTTCGCTGGGTGGCGGAGGAGATCGAGCCCGGGGAGGCAGACGCGGTACCCACCGGGGAGCTCGCGGCCGTCCTCGACGCGACCATCCGCGACGGCGGGGCCGCCGTCGTCGAGGACGGCGCGTTGCGCCGGGCGCTGCGTTTGGGCGCGTCGGGGTCTACAGCGGCGCTCGCCTGGTCGAAGCTGCTCGACCGCGCGACCCGGATCACTTCGCACCCTCCCTTCGCTTCGTGGGCCGAGGACACGCTCTCGGGCGGCCCCCTGGCTGCGCGCATCGTCTCCGCTCTCGACGAGTCGCACGAACGAGGTCGGCTCCGCGAGGTCTACCGGCGGCTCTGCGACTGTCTCGAGCGCGATGCCCGCTTCGAATGAGCCGGTCGGCCGGAGCCCGGCCGACGATGGCGGTATCCGGCGGGCGACCGGTCTCGTCGTCACCTGCGAGCATGGCGATCACGTCGTTCCGCGCGAACACGCGGCCCTGTTCGATGGAGCGGAGGAGGTGCTCCGCTCGCACCGCGGCTGGGATCCCGGGTCCCGCCGGATCGCCGAGGAGCTGGCGGGAAGGCTCGGGGTCGCGCCGATCATCCACGACGTCACGCGGCTCCTCGTCGACGCGAACCGTTCGCTCGACAACCCGACCTGCTTCTCCGAATTCACGCGCGGCCTCGCCCGTACGACCCGGGACGCGATCGTCCACACCCACTACCTGCCCCACCGGCGACGCGTCGAGGCGGCGGTCGCCGGTGCGATCTCCGAGCACGGGCGCTGCCTCCACCTCGCCGTCCACACGTTCACGCCCACGCTCGACGGCATGGAGCGGACCGTCGATGTCGGACTCCTCTTCGACCCGGCGCGCCTCTGGGAAGAGCGGTTGGCGCGACGGTGGCGAGCGAACCTGCTCGCGTCGGGAGAGAGGTGGCGGGTCGGCTTGAACGATCCCTACCTCGGGACCGATGACGGGCTCACGACGTCGCTGCGTCTGCGGCACGGCGACGAGGAGTACGCAGGCATCGAGATCGAGATCGGCCAGGCCGTGCTCTCGGCCGGGGCGACCCCGTCCCGCGTCGCCGACCGTCTCGTCGCGGGGCTCGGGGACCCCGCGCGCTGACACGACGGGAACGCCGCCCGCCGTCTACGTCAGAGCGTCGAGCGCGCGCTCGACATCGGCCATGTCGTTGTAGACGGACGGCGAGAACCGCACGTACGTGTCGGCGACGCGGACGTCGACGCCGGCCGTCTCCAGACGCTCGCGCACGGGATCGCCGTCGGGCATGGTGAAGGTGATGATCGGCGACGTCGAGGCCTCCGGCGTCACGCACTCGAACCCCAGCCGCGGCATTTCCTCCCTCAGCCGATCGAGCAGGGGCTGCCGATGCCGCTGGATCGCCGCCACGTCGAGCTCGAGCAGGTAGGGGATCGAAGCGGCGAGTGCAGCCCGGGCGGCGCCCGACACGCTGCCCACCTCGAAGAAGGCCGAGGCCGAGTCTCCGAGCTCCCACGAGAACGGACCGTCGCCCGGCTCGTCGTACGGCAGGAAGTGCGTCCGGTACGAGCTCACCGAGTGATATCCGACCTGCGGCCGCTGAACGGCCGTGCCGAGCAGCTCCTTGCGCGCGTACAGAAAACCGAGCCCCAGATCGGCCATCAACCACTTGAACCCCGAGCACGCGCAGAAGTCGACGCCGGTCGCGCGCACGTCGAGCGGGACCGCGCCGACGGCCTGGATGATATCCGCATAGACGTACGCGCCCCGCGAGTGGGCCAGATCGCAGACGGCCTTCAGGTCGTGCTCGAAACCGTTGTACATGGTGACGAGCGACAGCTCGACGAGGCGCGTCTCGCGGTCGATCAGCCGATCGAGGTCCTCCAGATCGATCCGGCCGTCGCGCGGCATCGCGATCCGGACGTCCAGCTCCGACCGGCGGGCGAGCGACTCCAGGTGGACGATCGCGCCCTCGAAGTGAAGCGCGTCCGTCACGACGTTGCCACCCGTCTCGGGGATCCCCAGGCCACGAACGGTCAGCACCTCTCCGGTGCTCGTGTTCGGGACGAAGGCGATCTCATCGGGCTCGGCGTTGATCAGCCGGGCGAACGCCGCCTTCACCGCCGAAGAGATGTTCGGGTCGGCGCTCGTCCTCGTGGTGAAGCCCGCCCGCCGGTCGACGTAGTCGCGCACGGCATCCCGCACCACGGCGGGCATCGGATGCATGTAGGCGCCGTTCAGGTAGGTGACGCCCGCGGGGATGTCGAAATCGTCTTTCCGCGGGAACGCCTGCTGCGACGGAAGCGGCCGAGCGGAGACGTCCCCTGCCGCCAGCCCGGCCGGCAGGGCGGCCGCCACGGCGAGTCCCCCGGCCGAAGCCAGCAGCTCCCTTCGGGTCATCGTCGAGCCGTCGACATTCCGTCGGTCCAGCATCTCGAATCCTCCTCGAAGAACGTGGTCTGGCCGCCGCGGTGGCGACGTCCCCCCGGTCAACCTGTCGGCCCCATGAGGGCCTGACCAGCCGCCGAGCCACCTCCTTCGGCACGCAGATGGAACATTATCTCTATCTGGTGTATTTAGATATCAAGCTAATTACCTGTCGAAGGACGGGGGGATGCCCCGTTCACCGATGAAGAGATGCGAAGGAGGAGCCGTGAAGACCCTGAAGACGATCGAGACCGACCACGTGAGGGAATTCCTCGAGAACGACGCGTGCCCGATCATCAACGTCCTCGACGAGGAGGACTTCGAGCGCGCCCACATCCCCGGCACGAGAAACATCCCGCTCGCGAGCGGCGACCTTGTCGAGCGCGTGGATGACCTCGTCGACCACCGCTCCGACACCGTGGTCGTGTACTGCGCCGGCCCCGAGTGCGATGCCTCGCCGAAAGCGGCGGAGCTGCTCCGAGAAGCCGGATTCACGGATGTCTTCGACTACGAGGGCGGCATGGCCGAGTGGATCTCGGCCGGGAATCCGGTCGAGCGCGCCGAGCCCGTGTCTGTGCACTGAGGCTGCCCCGGCGTTCGGCCGAGCTTCGACACCTTCTCGAAGACACCGACAAACCCCGAAGGAGGACACTGCATGCAGAAATACGAGCTGCCCGATCTCCCGTACGACTACGACGCACTCGAGCCGCACATCGACGAGCAGACGATGCGGCTCCACCACTCGAAGCATCACCAGGGTTACGTGAACGGAGCCAACACGGCGCTCGAGAGCCTCGCTCGCGCCCGCGAGACGAACGACCTCGCGGCCGTGAAGCCGCTGTCGCGAGATCTGGCGTTCAACGTCTCGGGTCACGTGCTCCACTCGGTCTTCTGGCGGAACATGACCCCGAACGAGGACGAGCGGACGCGGCCCGACTGGCTGACCGGGTTGCTGGCGGACCAGTTCGGCTCGTTCGACGCCTTCCGGTCGCACTTCACCGCCGCCGCGAAGGGCGTCGAGGGGAGCGGCTGGGGCATCCTCGCCTGGGAGGGCATGGCCGATCGGCTGCTAGTCCTCCAGACCGAAAAGCACCAGAACATCACGGTGCAGGGGCTGGATCCGCTGCTCGTGATCGACATGTGGGAGCACGCATACTACCTGAAGCACCAGAACGACCGGGCGGCCTATCTCGACAGCTTCTGGAAGGTCGTCAACTGGAGCGATGTCGCCGAGCGGACCGAGAGGGCGCGCGCGGCGGATCTGGTCGCGACCGGGTAGGCACGCCGAAGACCCGCTGAAGCCTCCTCGGGTGACGAGCCCGCGGAGGCTTCAGCGTACTACAGCCCCACCAGGAACCGCGACTCGATCCGCAGGTAGGTGGCGCCTCCTCCCGGCAACCTCGAGAAGATCTCCTGCCATTCGGGAGTGCCGAAGATCCGCGGCAGCCGCTCGTCCCGAACCGCCTTCGACGGCCAGCGGATGATCCACGTGACGTTCGCCGGGCCCATCGGATCGAGCGTCTCGCCCCGGACCTCGGGCTCGACACCCTCGTCGATCCAGAAACCGACCACGTCGAGCTCGCGGCGGAGATAGGCGAGCCCGTCACCGGTGATCCACGCCCGATAGTCGGCGAGGCTCGTCGGATCGATGTGGTAGCTCCTGACCTCATAGATCGGCGATGCCTCCTGGGGGGACTGGCCGCCCGGGGGGCGCGATGCGGCCGACACGGCGAACGTGAGGATGAGTGCCGTCGCCGCTGCCGCGACGGCCCGTAGCGGGCGCGCGTTCATGCCACCTCCCCGGTGAGCGACCGAGATCAAGAGGACCGGTCAGGTTGGCGATCCCGTCGCGGCACGGCAACGGAGCGTCGTTTGCCCCCTACTCGCGCCGCAGCGTTTCGGTCGGATCCACCAGCGCTGCGCGCCGGGCCGGCAGCCACGAAGCCGCCACCACCGCGAGCGCCGTCGACACACCGACCACGATGAAGATCACCGGGTCGCGCGCGCCGACCTCGAACAGCAGGTCCTCCACCAGCGTCGTCATGCCATACGAGGCGGCCAGACCGATTGCGATCCCCGCGGCTCCGAGAAGCGCGCCCCACCGCACGATCGACCCGACGACCCGACCCGGATTCGCGCCGAGCGCCAGCCGGATGCCGATCTCGCGCGAGCGCTGGGTGACGGCGTAGGACAGCACCCCGTAGACGCCGACGACTCCCAGGAGTAGCGCCAGACCCGCGAAGGTGGAGAGCAGCGTCATCCTGAACCTCTGCTCACCGAGCGAGGTCGCGAGCCGGTCTTCGATGGTGGCGAGTCCGTATACGGGGAGGTCCGCGTCGAGCCGGTCCACACGCTCGCGGATCGCCGACGCCACGACGTCGAGCGGCTGGCTCGTCCGCAGAACGAACGTGTGCGAGGACCACCGTACCTGGTTCGAGGCCACGTAGAGACCGGGCGTCTCGGCGCTTCCGAGACCGTACTGCCGGACGTCTGCGGCGATCCCCACGACACGCGCGTCGATCAGGTCTCCGTAGGAGATGCGGACCCGCTCGCCGAGCGCGTCACCGCCCGGGAAGAACGACTCGGCCAGCCGTCGCTCGACGACGACGGCCATCGGCGCCTCCGCCCGATCGCTCTCGTCGATCGGACGGCCTTCGAGAATGGAGATCCCGAGCGCGTCGAAGTACCCCGGCGTGACGATCCGGAAGGGCGCGGACATCGAGGGTGGCTCACCGTCCGGTCCGGCGACGATGCCGGAGGCCTGGAACCACGGCACCGCTTCCAGCGGGATCCCGTTCGAGGCCGCGACGGCGTCGACGCCCGGGATCGATTGCAGCTCCTCGCGGAGATCGCGGTAGAAGGACCATACCTGCTCGTCGGTCCCGTAGCGGCTCTGGGGCAGCGACACCCTGAACGCGACACGTCCCTCGGTGGCGAACCCGGGATCCACGGCGTTCAGCTCCCTGAGCGTCTGGATGAAGAGCGCCGCGCCGACCGTGAGGACGACCGCGATCCCGATCTCGCCCACGATCAGACCGGTCATCAACCTGTCGCGACCGATCCCTCCCGCCGTTCGGCGTCCGATCCCGTCCACGAGCGCCGAGCCAGAAAGCCGGGAGAGCCGAAGAGCCGGCAAGAGCCCGGCGACGAGCGCGCCCGCCACCGCGAGACCCATGGCGACCAGCACGACCCGTCCATCGACGGCGACATCATCGAGACGCGGCAGCGTACCCGGCTGTAACGAGAGGATCACCCGCTGCAACGCGAGAGCGAGCCCGATCGCGACCACGCCGGCTACGGCGGCGAGAACCAGGTTCTCGGTGAGAAGCTGTCGGACGACCCGCAGCCGCGACGCCCCGAGCGAGCGGCGCAGCGCGATTTCGGGCATCCGGGTCGAGATCCGGGCGAGGAGCAGGTTGGCGAGGTTCGCCGCGCCGATCAGGAGGACGAATACGACGGCGCCCAGCCACAGGCGGAGGACGGGTCGGGCATCCCCGAGCTCTTCCTCGCGCAGGGGGACGATCTCGATCCCGTAGCCGGCATCCGTGTCCGGATAGGCCGCCGCCCCACGCTCGACGATCAGCTCCATCTCGCCCTGCGCCGCCTCGAACGTCACGCCCGCCTCGAGGAGCCCTGCGACCCGCAGGTAGTGCGCCCCGCGCGCGTCCGCGAGCGGCCCCACGGGGAGCCACACGTCCGCGTCGCCCAGCGGGGCGAAGTCGGCCGGCATGACGCCGACGATGTCGTGTCGCGTCCCGTCGACGACGATTCCGCGACCGAGCACTTCTCCGTCCCCGGCGAAAGCCCGCACCCACAGATCGTGGCCGAGCACCGCGACACGCGATTCGCCCTCGACTTCCTCGGCAGAGAACCACCGCCCGAGCAGGGGCGACACCCCGAATACGGTGGCGAGCTCGGAGGATGCGTACACGCCCGGGATCCGTTCCGGCTCCCCGGTGCCGGTGAGCGTGACGGAGCTCGGCCACAGGTGAGCGAGCGCCGCGAACGACCCGGCCTGTCGCCGCCAATCGGCGATCTTGCCCGGAGCCGCGGTCCAGCGGCCCGCATCCTCGGGACCCAGCTCCCACACCACGGCGACGCGGTCCTCGGTCGGATACGGCAGGGGCCTCAGCAGGACGGCGTCGACGATCCCGAAGATCCCGGCGGTCGCACCCACACCGAGTGCCAGCGTCAGGACGGCGATGGTCGCGAAACCGGGACGCCGAGCCAGCGAGCGCCACCCGATTCGCAGATCCTGGGTGAGGGTCGACGCGCGCTCGCGACGCTGACGCCTCGCCTCGGCCGATCGGTCCTCGCGCGCGCACTCCCGACGCACGAGGTCGAGATCGCCCATCCTGTCGACGGCTGTCCGGTGGGCCTCTTCGGGGGTCATCCCGCGAGCCTCGTACAACCGGGCCCGCTCGGCGATGTGGAAGGCGAGCTCGGCCTCCGTGTCGGCCGCCGCGTCGCGTCCGTGGAAGCGCAGGTAGCGCCGCCAGCGAGGCTCGCCCTCGCCCGCCCCGTTCACGATCCGGCCGCGGCCGGCACGGGGCCGCGGGTCGCGCCCAGCACGGTCCCGACGGCCTCGGCGAACCGCGCCCACTCGGAAGTCTCCTGGGCGAGCCGCCTCTCCCCGGCCGGGGTGAGCTCGTAGTACTTGGCGCGGCGGTTGTTCTCCGTGGTCCCCCAGCTGCTCGTCACCCACCCCTTCCGCTCGAGCCGATGGAGCGCCGGATAGAGCGAGCCATCCTCGATCTGGAGCGCCTGGCCGGCCGTCTGCTCGAGCCAGAGCGCGATCGCGAACCCGTGCATGGGCCCCCAGGACAGGGTCTTCAGAAGGAGGACATCGAGGGTCCCCATGAGGAAACGACGATCTGCCATGTCAACGGCCTCCTGCGGCGTTGCCGGGGACCCGCCGGCAACGAACGACTCCGGCGGGCTCATCAAGAAAAGCTAGAGGAGCGTACGACCACTCCCCAAGAAAAACAAGGGGAATATCGGGAGGACGGTTCGGGAGGGCGGCGTCACGGCGACACCGCCCGCCCGAGGCGGTCTACTGGTCGGCGCCGCCGAACCCGCCGAAGCTGAACCGGAAGGCGTCGGAATCGGCGAGGTACTCGGCCCGGAACGTCGTCGGTTGTGACCCCTCGAGCCCGGGGATCGCGGGAATCGGCAGATCGAACGACTGGCGCTCGAGGAGGAACGCCTGCGAGATCATCGGCTCGATGAAGATCGGGGCGTCGCCGTAGTAGCCGACGATGATCGTGCCGTCGAAGGGCTCGGTATTCGCGGCCTCCGCGGTCGAGAGAGCGTGCATGCCCATCTCGGGGACACACACACCCACCAGCGTCTCGACACCCGTGATCGCGACCAGTTCGGGCGGGAGCGTCTCGTCGACGAGCGCGTACCCGTCCGGCACCGCGGTCGCCTTCGTCAGATCACCGCAGTCGATCGCGAGCCGGTCGGCCTCGGGGATGAGGTAGAAGTGGAAGTCGAAATGGGGGACGAGGAAGGTCACCGGCGGGTGGCCCATGGCCTCCCAGTTGATCGTCATGTGGGTCATCCCGGCGCCTTCCGGGATGTCCAGCGCCGCCTCGGTCGCCGGGGGCCACAGGAAGGGCGCGTCCGGCGGCGCCGCGGCAAGGCTCGCGACCGGGATGGTCGCCCCGACCTGGACCACGGCGCCCCCTTCGGTGACGCTCCAGGTGCAGACCTCGCCGCCCCATGCGGAGCCGCACTCCCCCGACGCCTCGGTGGTCGAAGTGCCTCCCTGACAGGCCGAGACGACCAGCGCGGCCAGGGTGGTGCCAATCGTGGAATGACGCGACATATCGATCTCCTGCCGGGCCCGGCCCGTTCTGGTGGGGTGATGACCGCGCGTCGCGGTGACGGCACATCCGCGCGCGTGGTCGGAATTACGATACGCGGCCGATTTCGAAGCGCAATGGAGTCCGGGGGGGCTCGCTGGAACGCCGCCGACACGGTCAGGCGGCCCGGAATTCGAGGAAGAGCTGCGAGGCCCGCCCCGGACCGGCCGCATCGAGGTGGGCTCCGGCGAGCGTGAACGATTTCGGCACGGCCAGCTCGGGTCCTTCAAGGAGCGAAGAGTAGCTCAGACCGCCGACGAGTCGCGCCACGACCGTCAGGAACAGCGCATCGAGACGGGGCGCGAGCGCGTGCAGCACGATCGGCCCCGCCATCGAGCAGATGACCCGGTGTCCTCGCGATGTCAGGGCATCGACGATCTGTCCCCCTTCGAGACGTCCTCCGTCCTCTACCGCATCGGTCGAGGCGTCGGCCCCGATCACGACGACATCGACCCCCATCCGCGCGCACCCGGCCATCACGTCGCGAGGCGGCCGCGCACCGCTCAGAACGAACACATCCTCGCTCAACCCCGCGGCGACCTCGGGGTCGAGGTCGCCCGACGACGTCAGCACGCCCACGCACGGCCGCTCGGGTAGCCCGCGGGCGCCTCGCCACTCGATCAGGTCGCGGAAGCGCTCGTCTGCGGGTTCGGGCAGCAGCCCCTGCCCCAGACCCGTCGATCGCTCGCGCACGTAGCGGGCGCTGCTCAGCACCACGTCGGCCTGCATCGCGAGCTCCATGAACAGGCGCCAGTCGCGGTCGTTCGCGACGGCCCGGGGCGGGCCCGCCCGGCCGTCGAGCGCGATCCGTCCGTCGAGGCTGGCGATGAACCCGGCGTAGACGTACGGCTCGGTGGCCGACGCCCGCCCACGCAGATCCAGATCCAGGTGAGCCCCGTGAAGAGGGCGCCCCGACGGCTCGTCCAGCGGCAACTTTCGAAGACATTTGTCGTCGGCGGTCGAACCGGCGCGGGCGTCCCCCATGTCGCTCCTCCCGTCTCGGGGCCTCGCACATCATGGCACCGGGGCGAGGCGGCCCAGTAGGTTGCCCGATCCGCCACCCGAACCAGGCTCAGGCGACAAGATGCCCACTCGACCCGGTACCCGCGCCCTGCTCTCCCTGATCGCCGCCACGCTGATCGCGTGCGGCCCCGACCGTCCGGTCGCCGATCTCGCGATCCACGACGTCACCGTGATCGACGCCGTGCGCGGGGCTCGCTCGGGGATGACGGTGGTCGTCGATGACGGGCGCATCGCCTCGGTCACGGCCGACGAGCGGTCCGTCGCGGCGACGGAAGTGGTCGACGGTACAGGTCGCTTTCTGATCCCGGGGTTGTGGGATTTCCACGTCCACCTCACCTACGACGCGCGCTTCACGGACGCGATGCCCGGGCTCTTTCTCCACCACGGTATCACGAGCGTCCGTGACACGGGCGGGCCGCTCGCGCTGATCCTGCCGGTCGTCGAGTCCATGCGTGCCGACGGAGCCACGGCACCCCGTGTGTTCTTCGCCGGGCCGCTGCTCGATGGCGAGTACGTCGTGTACGATGGCGAGAATCGACCGCTTCTCGGGATCGCGAACCCCGATGTCGAGACGGCACGGGCCAACGTGGCGCGGCTGGCCGAGGCCGGCGTGGATTTCCTCAAGATCTACGAGATGGTGTCGCCCGAGGTGTTCGCGGCCCTCGTCGAGGAGGCGCGAGCGCGCGGTCTGCCGATGGACGGCCACGTGCCGCTCTCGATGCGCGCGTCGGAAGTCGGCCCGCACGTTCAGTCGCTCGAGCACCTGCGCAACATCGAGCTCGACTGCGCGGCGGCGCCCGAGGCGCTGCTCGCCGAACGGCAGCGGCTCCTCGAGAACCCGGACGGCGTCGCGGGCGCCAGTCTCCGGTCGGAGCTTCACGGGCTTCAGCGCAACGCGGCGGTGGGGGCGTACGACGAGCAGAACTGCGCCGCGGTGCTCGAGGCGATGTCCACGACGATCCAGGTCCCGACCCTGAGGCTCAACGCGCTCGGTCTGCGGCCGCCATACGAGCGCGACGACTGGAGGCCCCTCCTCGAGAAGCTGCCGGTGGAGGTGGCCGCCGAATGGGGCGAGGCGGGCGGCGGACCGCTCCGGGACACGACCTTCGGCGAGTGGAGCCTCCGGCTGATCGGTCTCATGCACGATGCGGGTGTGCCGATCGGCGCCGGCACGGACACGCCGATCGCGCTCGCCGCACCGGGATACAGCCTGCACAGCGAGCTCGAGATGCTCGTGCGCGCCGGGCTGTCGCCCCTCGAGGCGCTGGCGGCCGCGACCCTCCGGCCGGCGGAGTTCTTCGGGTTGGCGGGCGAGATGGGGACGATCGAGACCGGGCGGCTGGCCGACCTGGTGCTGCTTTCGGCGGACCCGCTCGAGGACATCGCCAACACGCGAACCGTCGAGGCGGTCGTCACGAAGGGCGAGCTCCTCGACCGACGGGAGCTCGACGCGCTTGTCCGGTAGTCACGGAGCCGCGATGCGTCCTCCACCGGCCGCCGGGAGGCGACGCGGAACCCGGGGCATCCTCGTCGCCCTCGTGGTCTCGTTGCACGGCGGCGTGGCGGGACAGACGCCTGCCGGACAGGGCGGTTCCGGCTTCGCGCCGGACGACGACATCGTCACGACACGTCACGAGATCGACGACGGCGGCCAGGCCCTGGCCTACACGACGCACGCCGGACGCATCCCGATCCGCCACAACGCGACCGGCGAGACCCGCGGCGACATGTTCTTCGTGGCCTACTCGGCGGCCGCGGGCGAGAACACGGCCCTCCGCCCCCTCACGTTCGCCTGGAACGGCGGGCCGGGTTCCAGCTCCTCCCTCGTCCACCTGCTCGGTTTCGGTCCGAAGCGCATTGGGAACGACGGGGAGATCCGTTCGAACGAGGGCACCTGGCTCGGGGCCACCGATCTCGTGTTCGTGGATCCGATCGGCACGGGCTACAGCCGCCCGGTCCGCGAGGAGTACGGCGCCGAGTTCTACCAGGACCGGGGCGACGCCGAGTCGGTCGCGGAGTTCATCCGGGTCTACCTGACCCGCGCCGATGCGTGGGAGCGCCCGCTCTTCCTCGCCGGAGAGAGCTTCGGAGTCCTCAGGGCGATACGCGTGGCGGACGTCCTGCGCGGCAAGGGCATCCCCGTCGCCGGTCTGATCCACATCGGGCTGGTCCCCCCGCTCGCCGAGATCGGGGACCCGCTCGAGACGGCCCTGGCGGTCCCGACCTACGCGGCGGCCGCACACTACCATCGGCGACTCGACCCGGCGCTCCAGGGCGACCTCGAGTCGACGCTCGCCGAGGCCGAGAGGTGGGCGCGCGATGCGTACGCTCCGGCACTCGAGCGCCCCGGCTCGCTGACCGCCGGCGAGCGAGCGGAGATCCGGGCGGGGCTCGCGCGTCTGACCGGCATCGGCGCGGAGGCCATCGATTCGACGCTCGTCATCCCCATGGGCGTGTTCGCCGCGACACTGCTGGCGGACGAGGGTCGCGTCGTCGGCCGATACGACAGCCGGATGACCGGCCCGATCGACCGGACGCAGACCATGTACGACCCGACGACCGACCCGAGCCTCGAGAACATCATCGACGACGTGGCCGTCATCCGGTACATGCGTGACGAGCTCGGATACCGGAGCGATCTGCGGTACCAGGGGCCGTTCGGCGGCGGATACCCGCCTCCCGACTCGTTCCGGGGCGACTGGATGTCGGTGATGTGGGATCGCTCGGAGGACGCACGGGCTCCCGTCGACGACCGGTCGTCCGACCCGACACCCGCGGTCGAGCGGGTGATGCGGGCGAACGAGGCGCTTCGGCTGTTTGTCGCCTGCGGCTACTACGACCTCGTCTGCAGCTACGCCCTGATCGAGGAGATGGTGGCAAGCCTCGACCCGCCGCTCGCAGACCGGATCACGGTCCGCATCTACCCCGGCGGCCACGCGGTGTACGACGACGACCGGGTGCGCGGTCGCATGCGCACCGACGTCACGGCGTTCATCGACGGCGTGTCGCGGGAGGCGCGTTGATCCGGGGCGCGGGGCAAGCCGGGCCCGTGACGGGATTCGCCGGCACGGCATCCCTCGTGATCGCGATCGGTCTCGCGCCGCCCGCGGTGGGCCAGAACTCGACGGATGGGATCGTGGAGACCCGTCACAGCGTCGAGGTTCGTGGCGAGGCGCTCGAATACACGGCGCACGCGGGTGTCCTCCCGATCCGCGTCAACGCGACGGGCGAGCCGCACGGCCACGTGTTTTTCGTCGCGTACACCGTCGATCCGCCGCCGGGCGCCCCGCCGCGGCCCCTCACCTTCCTGTGGAACGGGGGCCCGGGCGCGAACTCGACGCTCGTGCACCTCGACGGGTTCGGGCCCAAGCGACTCGACCCCTCCGGGCCGGGCGAGGACGGGCGGCTCGCGGTGATCGACAACGAGACGACCTGGCTCGACGCGACCGACCTGGTGTTCGTCGACCCGATCGGGACCGGGTACAGCCGACCCACGCGGGTGGATTACGAATCGGAGTTTTACGCGACGAAGGGGGATATCGCGTCGGTCGCCGAGTTCATACGCGTCTTCCTCACGCGGTTCGATGCCTGGGACGCCCCCCTTGTCGTCGGGGGCGAGAGCTACGGGGCGTGGCGCGCCGGCGGCGTCGCCGAGGCCCTCGAGCGTGCGGGGATCTCGGTGGCGGGGGTGATCCTGATCTCGGGGGGCATCCCGTTCGGTCCGGTCGTGTCCGACGAGATGCGCGCGGCCTCGTTCGTCCCCACCCGTACAGCCGCCGCGCACCACCACGGGCGGCTGGCGCCCGAGCTCGGCCCGGACCTCGACGGCGCGATGCGCGCGGCCGAGGAGTGGGCGATGCGCGACTACGGCCCTGCGCTCGCCGACCCGACCCGGCTGTCGGCCGGGAAGCGGGCCGAGATCGCGGGGCAGCTCTCGCGGTTCACCGGGTTGCCCGCCGGGGAGATCGACGACGAGACGCTCGTCGTGCGTCGCCAGCAGTTCGCCGAGCGGCTCCTCGCCGAAGAGGGCGTCGTGCTGGGGAGATTCGACACGCGGGTGACGACGCCGGTGTCGGGGGCGCCCGAGTCGGCCGGCGGCCGCCGCGCACGCGCGATCCGGCGCTATCTGCGATTCGACCTGGGGTTCGAGACCGACCTGGCCTATCAGGGCCTCGAGACGGGCTACACTCCGGCGACGGACGGGGGGCCGACGCCGATCGGCGCCCGGTGGAGCTACGACCACGACCGGGCCGTCGCCGCCATGTCGGGCGAGGAGCCCGAGGGCCCGCTGCGTCGTCTCGTCTACGAGGGGCCGCCGGGCGGCAGCGATCCCTGGCTCGCCCGCGCAATGGATCTGAACCCCGAGATCCGGGTGTTCGTGGCCGCCGGCATCTTCGACTCGCTCAACAGCTGCACGTTCAACGAATACCTGGTGACCCGACTCGAGCCCCGAAGGGCGGCCAACGTGACCCTCGGGTGCTACGTCGGCGGGCACATGATGTACGAGGACGAGGAGACGCGTCCCATCCTCGAGAGGGATGCGGAGCGGTTCCTCGGGGACCTCCGATCGGAGTCGGACCGGTGAGGGAGGCGCGGCGGGTGGCCGTGCTCCTTCTCGGCGCGCTGGCCGGGTCGTCGCCCCCGGCGGATCGGCTTCTCGCCCAGGAGAACTCGATGGTCGTCCCCCCGATGCCCGCGGTCACGGTCGACGGCCGGCTGGGCGTCGACGAATGGACGGGCTCGCGCCGCGCCGGAACGGAGGAGATCGAGCTCTGGGTCGGCACGGTCGACGGGGTCGTCCAGATCGGGGTCCGGACGCCGCCCCTGTTCGTCGCGAGCCTTTGCCTCTCGGTGGGCGATACGGTCCGCGTCCTGCACGCGTCGAGCGCCCTCGGAGACGTCCGCTACGTCCGCGACGGGTCCGACTGGCGGCGTCTGGACGAGTTCGAGTGGCGGGTTCGCGCGACCGACGACGGCCCCGAGGCGACGCGCGAGCGTCTCGAGCACCTCGAGACCCGTGGCTGGGTCGGGAATACGGTCGCGATGGGCGATCCCGGCGAGACCGAGTTCAGGGTCGGCGCCGCGCTCGTCCCACCGGACGGGGCGAGGCTGGCCATCGGTCTCCTCCTCGAGGGCGACGATCCCGCGGTGACCGGCTGGCCGCTCGGCGCCTCCGGGGACGGGTGCACGCTCCGCGAGACGATCGCGGGGCCGCCGCCCGAGCGAGCCGTGTTCGAGCCCGATGGATGGCTGCACCTGACGGGCGAGGAAGGCGTCAGTCGTCCGCGGTGATCAGGTACTCGAAGCTCCGGGACCCGGCAGCGGTCTGGACCAGGCCGGCGAGTGCGTTCGTTCATGGTTCACCGCATGCGCGCTGGAGCCGTACAATTCGGCCCTCGTATACTCGAACGTAGCCGACACCACCCCGGGGCTCGGGCAGGCCGGGGAGAGAGGGGACAGCCCTGGACTCGCGCCGCGCCAGCTTCGTTTACATGTGGAGCTACGGCATCGACCCGGACGACACCTCCGCGTTCGAGCGCCTGTACGGCCCCGACGGCGACTGGGCCCGGTTCTTCGCGCGCAGCCCCGCGTACGCCGGGACCGAGCTCCTGAGAGACCCCACCGGCGACCGATACCTCACCATCGACCGGTGGGCGGACGAGGCCTCGCACGCCGAGTTCGTCGAGCGTCACCGGGACGAGTTCGAGCGGCTCGACGCGGCGGGCGCGCGACTGACCCGCGAGGAGACGTTCGTCGGGCGTTTCGAGCCGATCGTCTAGGGCGTGTACCAGATCGGCGAGGTATACGCCCGCTGCTGGTCGACCAGCGTCGCGCCTTCGGGCGGCTCGACCCCGTAGAACTTCGCGTCGTACGCCGTCCACCGCGGCGTCGGGATCTCCAGGACCCGCGCGTAGTAGAACGCCCGCTCGTCGCGATCGAAGTCGGGGTCCGTCCACACCGTGATGAGCTCGGGATCGCCGATCGTGTTCGTCCACGTCGCGTTCTCGATGTCGACGGTGTTGCCGACCGGGGTCGTCGCACGGCCATCCGGGCCGATCTGCCGTCCGTCCGACACGACCACGTCGTAGACGCGCTCGTGCAGCTCGCCCGCGCTGTCAAGCCACCCGTTCACGATCTGTATGCGGTCGTGGTTCGCGCCTATCGGGTCCTTCCGCGGGGCGACGTGTAACGCGGGAGACGCGCCCGCCGGCGCGTTCCGCAGGTCACCACC